>DATGCY010000103.1:0-3969 GCA_035311385.1 Candidatus Methylomirabilota bacterium | reverse complement strand
GGTCTCCACTTCCGTGACATCCTGGGCGAGGTGAATCAGCACGTCGCCGCCGCGGTCGACCGCGTCAGCTACATGGTGGCCGGGATTCCTACCATCATTAAAAACGCTTTACCTGCGAGGGATTTGCGTGGCGACTCTTCTCAAGCTCCTTGATTGTATCGCCCCTCCCGTCGGCACCGCGGGCGTCCAGGCGGCGCAGGCCCTCGACCAACTGACCAAGCCGCGAGGCAGCCTGGGTCGCCTTGAAGAGTTGGCACAGCGGCTGGCCGCGATTTCCGGCCGATTCCCACCCGAGATCCGGCGGCCCGTCATCTTCACCCTCGCGGCCGACCACGGCGTGGTCGCCGAGGGAGTGAGCGCTTATCCCCAGATCGTCACCGCGCAGATGGTCGAGAACTTCCTTCGCGGCGGGGCCGCCGTCAACGTGCTCGCCCGTCACGCTGGAGCCGAGGTGATCGTGGCCGATCTTGGCGTGGCGGCGCCGTTGCCCGCTCATCCCGCGCTGCTCTCGCGCCGCATCGCCGCGGGAACCGCCAACATGGCCAAGGGCGCCGCCATGACCCATCGCGAGGCGGTGGCGGCCATCGAGGCGGGCCTGGGACTGGTCGAGGCCGAGCGCGGCAAGGGGCTCGACCTGATCGGCACCGGCGAGATGGGCATCGGCAATACCACGGCGGCGAGCGCCGTCGTGAGCGCCCTCACCGGCTTGTCTCCCGTGGAGGTGACGGGATGGGGCACGGGCGTCACCGAGGAGGGACGCCGACACAAGATCACCGTGATCGAGCGTGCCCTCGCGCTCAATCGTCCTGACGCCACCGACGGCGTCGACGTGCTGGCCAAGGTAGGCGGCTTTGAGATCGCCGGCCTTGCCGGAGTGATCCTGGCGGGCGCCGCCTTCCGCATCCCCGTCATCATCGACGGGTTCATCGCGGGCGCCGCCGCCCTTGCCGCAGTGCGAATCAAACCAGAGACGCGCCACTTCCTCCTTGCCTCGCATCGCTCGACGGAGCCGGGAGCGGAGCACGTGCTCGCCGCGCTCGCCCTCGTGCCCTATCTCGATCTCCAGATGCGCCTCGGCGAGGGCACGGGCGCGGCCCTTTGCATCGGCCTCGCCAGGGCCGCCGTGAAGATCCTTGGCGAGATGGCGACCTTCAAGTCGGCGGGCGTCACGGATCGCTCGGCGTGACCTCTCTCATCACCGCGCTCGCCCTCGTGGCGCTCCTTCCCGTGAGCTCCTGGGGCCTGGAGGTCGTGGACCAGGTCGGGCGGACCCTCACCCTGCCCGCGCCGCCCCAGCGCATCGTGTCCCTCGTCCCGAGCACGACCGAGGTGCTCTACGCCATCGGCGCCCAGGACCTCCTCGTGGGGGTCACGGACTTCTGCGATTATCCGCCCGAGGCCCGGCGCAAGCCGCACGTGGGCGATATGCTCTCGCCGAATCTCGAGACGCTCGTCACCCTCAAGCCGGATCTCGTGGTGGCGACGCGGGAGGGAAACCGCAAGGAGACCTTCGACCAGCTCGACCGCCTCGGCATCCCCGTCTACCTCGTCGATCCCATCACGGTGCGCGACGTGCTGAAGCTGATCACGGACCTGGGCGAGCTGACCCATCACCGCGAGGGCGCGAGGGCGGTGACCCACGATCTCGAGCGACGGATCGCTGCCGTGCGGGACCGGGTGGCCGGACGCCCGCGGCCGCGCGTGCTCTATGTGCTCTGGCCGGAGCCCTTGATCGTGCCGGGGCGCGGAGCGCTCGTCACCGAGTTGATCACCCTCGCCGGCGGCGACTCCGTCACCGCCGACCTGGGCCAGGGCTACCCACGCCTCAGCCTGGAGGCGGCGGTGGGACACAAGCCGGAGGTGATCATCCTCGCGCGGCACGGCAGTCGGGGCGGAGCCACTGTGCGTGAGCAGTGGCAGCGGCTCGAGAGCATGCCCGCGGTCAAGAGCGGCCGGCTCTACACGGCCGACGGTGACCTGATGCATCGCTATGGCCCTCGCATGGTCGTGGGGCTCGAGACGCTCGCTCGCCTCATCCATCCCGAGGCGTTCGGTCAGTCGGAGGCGGCCAGGCGCGGAGCGGCCCCATGACCTCGAGGGCGAGGCTCGCGTGGATCTGCGGCGGTCTTGCCGCGGTGCTGATCGCCGTCGCGCTCGGATCACTCCTCGTCGGCGCCGCCCCCGTGCCGCCTCGGGCCGTGCTCGACCTGATCGCCGGGCGTGGCCCCTCGGGAGGCACCGATCGCGCGGTGGTGCTGAGCATCCGGCTTCCGCGCATCGCCGCGGCCGTCCTCGCCGGCGGCGCGCTCGCCGTGGCGGGCGCCGGCTTCCAGGCCCTGACGCGGAACCCGCTCGCCGAGCCCTCCATCCTCGGCGTTTCGGGCGGCGCCGCCTTCGGCGTCGTGGTCGCCCAGGTCTCGGGGCTGGGGCAGGGCGTGGTGGACGCCCTTGGGCTCGCGGCCTTCGGCTTCGCGGGGGCGGTGGCGGCGGGGCTCGCGGTATATCTCATCGCCTCCAGCGGTGCCGGGCTGCCCGTGCACACGCTGCTCCTCGCCGGCGTCATCGTGGGCATCTTCTTCTCGGCGTCCATCACGGTGCTCATCTCGATCGTCGACGCCAATCGCCTGGGCGGGGTGATCTACTGGCTGCTCGGGAGCGTGGCGCCCATTCCTCCCGGCCAGCTCGTCATCTTCACCCTGGTCACCGCCGTGGGCGTCTGGCTCGTGCTCGGTCAGGCGCGCGCCCTGAATCTCCTCGCCCTCGGAGAGGAAGGGGCGACGGAGCTCGGCGTGGATGCCCTCGGGCTCAAGCGACGCATCTTCTTGGGCGCCGCTCTCCTCACGGGCACCGTGGTCGCCTTCGTGGGCCCGATCGGCTTCGTCGGTCTCATCGTTCCCCAGGCATTCAGGATGCTGCTGGGGCCCGACAACCGCGTGCTCGTTCCCGCGGCCCTGCTCGGCGGCGGCGCCTTCCTCCTCGCCGCCGACACGCTGGCGCGCACGGTGGTGGCGCCCGCCGAGCTCTCCGTGGGTGTGCTCACCTCCTTCTGCGGGGCGCCCGTGTTCATCTGGCTCCTTCGCTCCCGCGTGGCGCGGGTAGAGCCGTGACGGCGCTCGCAGAGTTCCGCTCGGTGAGCTTCGCGTATCCGCGGGGGACGGGTGGTCGGCCGCCCTTCGAGCTCCGCGAACTGAGCCTCACCCTGGAACCCGGCGAGGTGCTGGGTCTCATCGGGCCGAACGCAGCGGGAAAGACGACGGTGATCCGTCTCCTCTCGCGCGTGCTCCAGCCCTCGAGCGGCACCATCGTGATCGATGGCCAGCCTGCCTCCGGCCTCGATCGCGCTGCGGTGGCTCGCCGGATCGCCGTGGTGCCCCAGGACGTGCCCCAGGGCTTTCCGTACACCGTGGAGCAGCTCGTGCTCATGGGACGCTTTCCCCACGCTCCCGCACGATTCTTCGAGAGCCGCGCCGATCTCCTGATCGCGCGCGAGGCTATGGCCCTCACGGACGTGGAAGCCCTCGCCGCGGAGCCGCTGGAGCGGCTCTCGGGCGGCGAGCGGCAGCGTGTTGTCCTCGCGCGGGCGCTCGCCCAGCAGCCGCGCCTCCTCGTTCTCGACGAGCCCACTGCGCACCTGGATCTGCGTTATCAGGCGGAATGCGTCGCGCTCCTGCGGCGGCTCCATCGAGACGAAGGACTGGGCATTCTCCTCATCTCCCACGATCTCAATCTCGCCGCCGAGGTGTCGGACCGGCTGCTCCTCCTCGCCGGTGGCAGGGCGGTGACGAGCGGCCCGCCGCACGAGGTGCTGCAGGCGCCCGTGCTGGAGGCGGTGTACGGGTGCCGCGTGGCGGTCGACAAACACTCCGCCACGGGCCGGCCCACCGTCAGCGTGGTCTGGCCGGAGGGGAGGTGAGAGGAGAGAGCGCGCAGTGATGCGTCGCGTTTCAAGGGAAGCCGGTGAAAGGCCGG
>DATGCY010000102.1:0-4001 GCA_035311385.1 Candidatus Methylomirabilota bacterium | reverse complement strand
ACCAGGTTCCAGAGCGCGCGGCGCAGAAGGGTCGGGTCGGCCTCCAGCTCGATGGCTCCGCCGGGGTCCATGCGCACGCGCTCGGGACCGAGGCGCGGATCGAGGCGGGCGCGCTCCGCGAGATCCTCGAGGAGGCTCCGCACCTCGACGCGCTCGGGATGGGGAGGCAGGCCGGTCACCTCGAGTCGGGTCGCCGTCAGCACGTCCTCGATCAGCCGCTCCAGCTCGTCGAGATCGGCCTCCACGTCCTTGAGGCGGGCCTGGGCCGCTCCATTGTGAGGCAGGAGCTCGAGGGCGACACGGATCCGCGTAAGCGGCGAGCGCAGCTCGTGCGAGATGTTGGCCATGAGCTCCTTCTGCCCCGCAATGAGTCGCTCGATACGCTCGGCCATGTCATTGAAGGCCCGCGTCAGATCCGCCAGCTCGTCCGCATTCGAGTCGCGTCGTCCGAACCAGCGGCGGCTCGTCCGCATAGGCACGCGCGCCGTGAGGTCGCCCGCGCCGAGCCGCCGCGCCGCCTCCGTGAGCCGTTCGACGGGACGCGAGATGCGCCGGGCGAGGATGGCAGCGGGGAAGGCGAACAGCACGAGGAGCGCCGTGAGGATCGTCGCGGGGCGGGTGAGACCGCGCAGGCGCGAGCGGCGATGCGCCGAGCTCTCCAGGGTACCGATGACGGCGCCCGACTTCGGATCCCGCACGGGCGTGGCCACGGACCACTCGGGATCCGGCTGCACCATGCGCAGACCAGTGCGCACCTGGGCGAGCTGCTCTGGTGTGAAGCCGGGGAGGTCGTTGCCTGCGGAGACGAGCACGCGGCCCTGGATGTCGCGCGCGATGAGGTCGAGCTCCAGCTCTTCGTGGATCTGCTGGACCCGGCGGGCGAGGGCGGGTGGATCGCGGAACACCTCGGCCACCAGGGAGGCAATGTGGCGGGAGATGCGTCCCGAGGATTCTTGCACGAAGGCCCCGCGGGCCGTCCAGGCGAAGACCACGCTGGAGACGACGGCCACCACCAGGAGCACACCCAGGAAGTGGAGGTAGATGCGCGCGAAGAGCCGGCCCATGTCAGTCCGGGGTGCGGGCGAGGAGGTAGCCCACGCCGCGTACCGTCTTGATGAAGCGAGGTTCCTTGGGGTCGGGCTCGAGCTTGGCGCGGATCTTCGCGATGTGCACGTCGATGGAGCGGTCGAAGGCCTCCGCATGCCCCTTGAGCGCGTCGAGGATCTGCTCGCGGGACAGCACGCGGCCGGCGGCCCGGGCGAGGGTGGCCAGGAGCTCGAACTCGTGGTGGGTGAGGACCCGCCGCTTGCCCGCCACCGTGACCTCGCGCGCGGCGAAGTCGAGCTCGAGCTGGCCGACCCGCAGCCGCGCGGGTGGATGCGCGGGGGTCGCGCGCCGCAGGAGAGCGCGGATGCGGGCGAGGAGCTCCCGTGGATTGAAAGGCTTGGCGAGATAGTCGTCGGCGCCCACCTCGAGCCCCACCACCTTGTCCACATCTTCGCCCTTGGCGGTGAGCATGATCACGGGCAGGGCGGAGCCGTCGGGGAGGGCGCGGATCCTGCGGCATACCTCGAGGCCGTCCATGCCGGGGAGCATGATGTCGAGGAGCACGATGTCGGGCCGGCTCTTGTGGAGGACGGCGAGACCCCGCGAGCCGTCGCCCGCCAGGGCCACGTCGATCTCGTGCTTGCCTAGGTATTCCGACATGAGGGTGCCGAGGCGGGCATCGTCGTCGATCAGCAGGGCGGAGGTGCGGCGCGACATGGCAGTTACCGTATCACTCCTCCTCCTATCCAGTGTGTGGCGCGCGTAAAGAAGTGTAAAGGGGGTCCCGCCCGAGTCCTTGCGCGAGACGGCCCCGCCCAGTATTATCTAACTGGTTACAAATCCATGGCTACCGTCACCCTCCTGCGGTCCCGCCCCCGTCCGCACCACGTCGCGCGGCATCCCGCGCGCACGCGGGAGCGCATCCTCGCGGCGGCCCTGCGCGAGTTCTCCGAGAAGGGCTTCGCGGGCGCCCGCGTCGATCGCATCGCCCGGCGAGCGCGCGTCAACAAGCGGATGCTCTACCATTACTTCGGCAACAAGGAAAGCCTCTTCCGCGAGATCCTCGCCCGTAAGGTGCGCGAGCGCGCGGCGTGGGCCGTGACGGCGCCGGACGATGCGGCGGAGAGTCTCGCCTTCTGGTTCGACTCCGCCTGCCGCGACCGCGATTGGGTCCGTCTCATGGAATGGGAGGCCCTCGGGCGCGTGGAGCACGCGGTGAACGGGGATGCGGAACGCCGGGCCGCCTTCCAGCAGGGTGTGGGACAGGTGCGTGAGCGACAGGCGCGCGGCCTTCTCCGCGCCGACGTGGACCCCGGACACCTCCTCCTCGCCATGGTCGCCCTCACCACGTTTCCCGCGGCGTTTCCGCAGTTCACGCGGCTCCTTACGGGCCTCCGCCCGACCGATCAAGCCTTCGTCACCCGGCACAGCGCCTTTCTCCGGCGCCTGGCCGACGGCCTCCGGCCCCTGCGCCAGCGCCAGGCCGCGGAGGCGAGGCGATGAGCCGCCGCTGGCGCTACGGCCTGCTTCTCTTCACCCTCGCTCTCGTGGCATGTTCGCGGGGCGAAGGTGACCAGGGCAAGGCCAAGGGCGCGCGTCCTGCGGTCCCTGTGACCGCGGCGCGCGCCGAGGCGCGGGATATGCCCGTGCAGATTCAAGGGATCGGCAACGTTCAGGCCCTCGCCACCGTGTCGGTCTACTCGCTCCTGAACGGACAGATCTTCCAGGTGCATTTCAAGGAAGGCCAGGACGTGAAGGAGGGCCAGCTCCTCTTTACCATCGACCCACGTCCCTTCGAGGCGGCCCTGCAGCAGGCGCAGGCGACCCTGTCGCAGCACCAAGCCGCGGTGGCTCAGGCCGAGGCGAATCTGGCGCGTGACCAGGCTCAGGCCGACAATGCCGCCGTCGAAGAGGAGCGCTACAAGAAGCTCGTGGATGGTGGCCTGATCGCGCGCGAGCAGTACGACCAGATCCTCACCGCCCACAAGTCCGCCGTGGCCACCGTGGACGCCGACCGCGCCGCGGTGATCAACGCCAAGGCCCAGGTGCAGGCCGACGCGGCCATGGTCGACAACGCGAAGGTGCAGCTGAGCTACACGGCGATCCGCGCACCCATCGAGGGGCGCACGGGCAACCTCCTCATTCACCAGGGCAACGTGGTCAAGGCCAACGATATCGGCAATCCCATGGTGGTGATCAACCGCGTGCACCCGATCTACATCTCCTTCGCGGTGCCGGAGCGCTTCCTCGAGCAGATCAAGGCGGCGCGGGCCGCGGGACCGCTCGGGGTGGAGGCGACCCCGCAGGGCCAGAGCACGGTAGCCCGCGGCACGCTCACCTTCGTCAACAACACCGTGGACACCACCACGGGGACGATCCAGCTCAAAGCCACCTTCGAGAACAATGACAACGCGCTATGGCCCGGGCAGTTCGCGGCGGTGATCCTGACCATCCGCACGGAGCCCGGGGCGATCGTGGTGCCTTCTCAGGCCATCCAGGCGGGGCAGCAGGGTCAGTACGTTTTCGTGGTCAAGCCCGACTCCACGGTGGAGTCGAGGCCAGTCGAGGTCGCCTTCGCCAACGGGCCAACCACCGTGCTGCGTCAGGGCGTCAAGGCGGGTGAGCAGGTGATCACCGATGGTCAGCTCCGACTCGTGCCGGGATCCAAAGTAGATGTGAAGGCGTCGGGCCCCGCTCCCTCCCCGCCCGCGGGCGCTTCACGATGAACACAGATCTCTTCATCAAGCGCCCCGTCATGACCACGCTGCTCATGGCGGGCCTGCTCATCTTCGGCCTCATGGCCTACCGCCAGCTGCCCGTGAGTGATCTGCCCAACGTGGACTTTCCCACCGTCCAGGTGAGCGCGAGCCTGCCGGGGGCGAGCCCGGACACCATGGCTTCCGCGGTGGCCACGCCGCTCGAGCGGCAGTTCTCCACCATTGCGGGCATCGACT
>DATGCY010000101.1:0-12994 GCA_035311385.1 Candidatus Methylomirabilota bacterium | reverse complement strand
GCGCTCGGGGCGCGTCTCGCCTGCGGGCAGCGCCTCTACGCCGAGGGTGCCCGCCTGCATGTACGTCTTGATCGCGGAGAGCTGCTGCTGGGGGACCGTGAAGGAGACGTAGATGGGCTGGATCTGGTTGATGACGAGGAGCGTGGAGTCCGAGGTGCCTCCCGAGCGAACCACGTTCCCCTCGTGCAGCATGAGGCTGCCCGTGCGGCCATCCACGGGCGAGCGGATCTCCGTGTAGGCGAGGTTGAGCTGCGCCGCTTCCACCAGTGATTCGTCGGCGCGAACGAGAGCACGGGCGGTGGCCACCGCGGCCTTGTCGGCCTCGAGGGTCGCCTCCGCCGTCTTGTATGCGGTGAGGAACTGATCGTACTGCTCTCGCGCCACGAAGCCCCCGCCGACGAGTTTCTTGTACCGCTCCTCCTCGACCCGCGCATTCTCGAGCTGGGCCTGGTCGCGGGCCAGGTTCGCCTCGGCCTGTCGCACCTGCGCTTGGTGCTGGGCGAGCGTCGCTTGGGCCTGGGCGAGGGCGGCCTCGAAGGGGCGTCGGTCGATGGTGAAGAGCAGGTCGCCCTTCTTCACGTCCTGGCCTTCCTTGAAGTGCACCTTGACGAGCTCGCCGCCGACCTGGGACTTCACGGAGACCACCGTGTAGGCTTCCACGCTGCCGATGGCTTGGATCTGTACGGGCATCGACTTCTGCTCGGCGGTGGCCACCGCCACGGGGACGGGCAGGACGCGCGGGCCGCCTTTGGACTCGGCTTTGGACTCGGCCTTCTTCGAGCAGGCGAGGCCGCCGAGGGCCACGACGAAGAGGAGGCCCAGGCCCAGGACACGTCGGGCGACGGTACCGCGCGACGTCATGATCCTCCGTCTCCTTGCGATGTCACGACCGGGCCGGGAATCCGAAGAGTGGACGCGCGCGGCTGGCGGCGGGTGAGCCGCAGCCGGAAGCGCTCCAGGTAGAGGTAGACGACGGGAGTAGTGTACAGGGTCAGCAGCTGGGAAACCAAGAGTCCCCCGACGATGGTGATGCCGAGGGGCCGGCGCATCTCGGCGCCCACCCCCGTGCCGAGCGCCAAGGGCAGCGCGCCCAAGAGGGCGGCCGCCGTCGTCATCATGATCGGCCGGAAGCGCAGCAGGCAGGCCTGGTAGATCGCATCCTGGGGCGACTTATTTTGATCCCGCTGGACGTCGAGGGCGAAGTCGATCATGAGAATGGCGTTCTTCTTCACGATACCGATGAGCAGGATGATCCCGATCATGCCGATGATGTTCAGCTCGTCTCCGCAGAGGAGGAGGGCGAGGATGGCCCCCACGCCCGCCGAGGGCAGGGTGGACAGGATGGTGATGGGATGGATGAAGCTCTCGTAGAGCACGCCCAGCACGATGTACACCGTCACGAGAGCGGCCAGGATGAGGATGGGCTGGCTCGACAGTGATGCCTGGAAGGCCTGAGCGGTGCCCTGGAAGCTCGCCTGGATGGAGGGCGGCATGTTCATCTGCCGCTCCGCCGCCTGGATGCGGGTCACCGCGTCGCCCAGGGCCACCCCGGGGGCGAGGTTGAACGACAGCGTGACGGCGGGGAAGAAACCCTGGTGGTTCACGGCGAGCGGCGTGGTGCTCTCCGCGAAGTGCGTGAAGGCGGAGAGGGGGACCTGCTTGCCCGTGCTCGACTTGACGTAGATCGACTTGAGCGCGTCGGGATTCTGCTGGTACTGCGGGGGCACTTCGAGGATCACGTGGTACTGGTTGAGCGGCGTGTAGATGTTGGAGACCTGGCGCTGGCCGAAGGCATCGTAGAGCGTGTCGTCGATGAGCTGGGGGAGAATGCCGAGCCGGGAGGCGGTGTCCCGGTCGATAACGAGAGCAGCCTGGAGCCCGCGGTTCTGCTGGTCCGTCGAGACGTCGCGCAGTCCCTCGATGGTGCGGAGCTTGGCGAGCATGCGCGGGGCGAAGGCGTTCAGCTCGTTGAGATCCGTGCTCTGCAGCGTGTACTGGTATTGCGAGTTGCCCATGCGGCCGCCGATGCGCACGTCCTGCACCGCCTGGAGGAAGAGGGTCGCCCCCGGCACATGGGCGAGCTTGCCGCGGAGGCGCTGGATCACGAGGTCCACGGGCAGCTTGCGCTCCCCCCACGGCTTGAGCACCACGAAGAGCCGTCCGGTGTTCGTGGTGTTGCCCGTGCCGCCCGTGAAGGCGACCACGTTGCTCACGTCGGGATCGGCCATGACCGTGGTGACGAACTCGCGCATCTTCTCGCGCATGGCCACCGAGGAGATGTCCTGCTCCGCCTGAATGGCCCCCGTGATGCGCCCCACGTCCTGCTGCGGGAAGAATCCCTTGGGCACCACGGTGTAGAGGTAGATGTTCACGCATACGGTGAGGACGGTCACCAGGAGGGTGAACCGACGGTGGCGGAGGACCCAGCGCAGGGTGCGACTGTAGAGGCCGGCCAGCCCGTCGAAGGCGCGCTCGGCCACGCGATAGAGAAAGCCGTGGCCCGAGGCCCGGGTGGGCCGGAGGAAGCGTGAGCACATCATGGGGGTGACGCTCAGGGAGACGATCAGGGACAGCGTCACCGCGATGGTGAGGGTGACCGCGAACTCTCGGAAGAGCCGGCCCACCAGGCCGCCCATGAGCAGGATGGGAATGAAGACGGAGACGAGGGAGATGGTCATGGACAGCACGGTGAAGCCGATCTCCCGGGCACCTCGCAGGGCGGCGGCGAAGGGCGCCTCCCCCTCCTCGATGTAGCGCGTGATGTTCTCGAGGACCACGATGGCGTCGTCCACCACGAAGCCCGTGGAGATGGTGAGCGCCATGAGGGAGAGGTTGTCCAGGCTGTAGCCGAGGAGGTACATGCCGCCGAAGGTGCCCACCAGCGACAGCGGCACGGCCACGCTGGGGATGAGGGTGGCGGACACGCTGCGCAGGAAGACGAAGACCACGAGCACCACCAGCACCACGGCGATGCCGAGGCTGATCTGCACGTCGTGGAAGGCGGCGCGGATCGAGGTGGTGCGATCCAGGGCCACCGAGAGCGTGATGGCGGGCGGAATGGACGCGCGGAGCTCGGGCAGGAGCGCGTAGACCCGGTCCACCGTCTCGATCATGTTCGATCCCGGCTGCCGGAAGAGCACGAGGGCGACCGCGCGCTTTCCGTCGGCGACTCCGCCGGTGCGGACGTCCTCCACGGACGTGGAGACGTCGGCGACGTCTCCGAGACGGATGGCCGCGCCCTTCTGATAGGCCACGATCACTGGTCGGTACTGCTCCGCGTCGAGAAGCTGATCGGACGCGTTGAGGGTCCACGCGGTGGTCGGCCCGGAGAGCTCGCCTTTGGGCGAGTTGGCGTTCACGTTGCTCAGCCCTGCGCGCACGTCCTCGAGCCCATAGCCGAGTGAGCTCAGCTGGCCCGGGTCGACCTGCACCCGGACGGCGGGCTTGGCCCCGCCGCCCACGAACACCTGGCCCACGCCGTCGACCTGGGAAAGCTTCTGGGCGAGGATCGAATCGGCGGCGTCGTAGAGCTTGGCCACGGGGAAGGTGTCGGAGGTGAGCGCGAGGATCATGATCGGCGCATCGGCCGGATTCACCTTCCGGTAGGACGGGTTGTTCGGCAGGTTGGGCGGGAGCTGACTGCGCGCGGCGTTAATGGCGGCCTGCACGTCGCGGGCCGCTGCGTCGATGTTGCGGTTGAGGTCGAACTGGAGCACCACCGTGCTCGCCCCGAGCAGGCTCGTCGACGTCATCTCCGTCACCCCCGCGATGCGGCCGAACTGTCGCTCGAGCGGAGTGGCGACGGCAGAGGCCATGGTCTCGGGGCTGGCCCCGGGCAGGACGGCCTGGACCTGGATCACCGGAAACTCGACCTGAGGCAGGGGCGCCACCGGAAGGTGGCGGTAGGCAATGATGCCGGCCAGCAGCAGTCCCACCGCGAGAAGGGAAGTGCCGATGGGGCGGCGGATGAAGGGTTCGGAGATATTCACGATGCGCCTAGTCGGCCACCGCAGGCGCGGGCAGCGAGCCCGGGGCCGGCGCGCGGCGGAAGCGCCGGGCGAGGCGATCGAAGTAGAGATACACCACGGGCGTGGTGTAGAGCGTGAGCACCTGGGAGAGGATGAGGCCGCCCACGATAGTGACGCCGAGGGGCCGGCGCAGCTCCGATCCCGTGCCCGTGCCGAGGGCGAGGGGCAGGCCGCCGAGGAGCGCAGCCATGGTCGTCATCATGATGGGTCGGAAGCGGAGGAGACAGGCCTGGTAGATCGCCTCCGCGGGCGGCTTGCCCTCCTCGCGCTCGGCCTCCAGGGCGAAGTCGATCATCATGATGGCGTTCTTCTTCACGATGCCGATGAGGAGGATGATGCCGATGAGGGCGATGATGTCGAGGTGCATGCGGAAGATCTGGAGCGCGAGGATAGCCCCCACCCCCGCCGAGGGCAGCGTGGAGAGAATCGTGATGGGGTGGATGTAGCTCTCGTAGAGCACGCCCAGCACGATGTACACGGTGATGAGGGCGGCCAGGATGAGCAGCGGCTGGCTGGACAGCGAGGCCTGGAACGCCTGGGCGGTGCCCTGGAAGCTCGCGCGGATCGAGGCGGGGAGCCCAATCTGCTGCTCCGCGTTCTTGATGGCGCGCACGGCGTGCCCGAGGGCGGCGCCGGGCGCCAGATTGAACGACAAGGTCACCGCGGGGAACTGGCCCTGGTGGTTCACGGCGAGCGGCGTGGTCCCCGGCACGAAGCGGGTGAAGGAGGACAGCGGCACCTGCGCGCCCGTGGCCGACTTGACGTAGATGCTCTTGAGCGCGTCGGGATTCTCCTGGTAGGCGGGGAGGACCTCCAGGACCACGTGGTACTGGTTGAGCTGGGTGTAGATGGTCGAGACCTGGCGCTGGCCGAAGGCGTCGTAGAGGGTGTCGTCGATGAGCTGGGGCACGATGCCGAGCCGCGAGGCGGTGTCGCGGTCGATGTCGAGCATGGCCTGGAGCCCGCCGATCTGCTGGTCGCTCGCCACGTCGTGGAGCTCGGGCAGATCTTTCAGTCGCGCGACGAGGCGAGGCGTCCACTCCGAGAGCTCGCGGGCGTCCGCGTCCTCCAGCGTGTATTGATACTGCGTGCGGCTCACGCGGTTCTCCACCGTCAGGTCCTGCACGGGCTGCATGTAGAGGGTGATGCCGTCCACGGCGGCGAGGGCGGGCTGCAGACGCCGGATGATCTCCGTGGAATCCGCGTGCCGTTCCTCGCGCGGCTTGAGATTGATCTGGATGCGCCCGCTGTTGGGCGTCATGTTGGTCCCGTCCACCCCGATGAAGGAGGACAGGCTCGCCACGTCGGGATCCTTGAGAATCACGCGCACGAGGGCCTGCTGCCGCTCTGCCATGGCCGCGAAGGATATTGTCTCGGGAGCCTCGGAGACGCCGAGGATGACGCCGGTGTCCTGCACGGGGAAGAAGCCCTTGGGCACCACGATGTACAGCACGATGGTGAGGACGAGGGTGGCGATGGTGACCGCGAGGGTGCCCGGCTGATGGCGCAGCACCCAGCGCAGGGTCGTTCCGTAGCGGTCGATCATCCAGGTGAAGGCGCGCTCGGTGATGCGATAGAAGCGCGTGTGCCTGGCCTCGTGCCCGCTCCGGAGGATCCTGGCGCACATCATGGGGGTGAGGGTCAGCGACACCACCGCGGAGACGAGGATGGCCACGCTCAGGGTCACCGCGAACTCGCGGAAGAGCCGCCCGACGATGTCTCCCATGAAGAGGAGCGGGATGAGCACGGCGATGAGGGACACGGTGAGGGAGACGATGGTGAACCCGATCTGCTCCGAGCCCTTGAGGGCGGCGTTGAGAGGCGAGTCCCCCGCCTCGATGTAGCGTGCGATGTTCTCGATCATCACGATGGCGTCGTCCACCACGAAGCCCGTGGAGATGGTCAGCGCCATCAGGGAGAGGTTGTCCAGGCTGTAGCCGAGGAGGTACATGACGCCGAAGGTGCCCACGATGGAGATGGGCACGGCCACGCTGGGGATGATGGTGGCGGAGAGGCTGCGCAGGAAGAGGAACATCACCATGACCACGAGGGCAATGGTGAGGACGAGGGTGAACTGCACGTCCGCC
Organism: Candidatus Methylomirabilota bacterium; assembly: GCA_035311385.1. Lineage (GTDB taxonomy): Bacteria > Methylomirabilota > Methylomirabilia > Rokubacteriales > CSP1-6 > AR37. Next base: position 6,879 of record DATGCY010000101.1, on the reverse strand, counting down.
ACCGAGGCGCGGATGGTCGTGGTGCGGTCGGTGAGGGTGGTGATCTCGATCGACGAGGGCAAGGAGGCCTTGAGCTGGGGGAGAAGGCGCTTGATCCGGTCCACCACCGCGATGATGTTGGCCCCGGGCTGGCGCTGGATGTTCACGATGACCGCGGGCCTCTCGTTCATCCACGCGGCCAGCTTCACGTTCTCCACCCCGTCGATCACGGTGGCCACGTCGGAGAGCCGCACGGGCGCGCCGTTCTTGTAGGTGACCACGATCTTCTTGTACTCGTCGCTCGACAGGAGCTGATCGTTGGCCCCGATGGTGAAGGACTGCCGCGGCCCTTCCAGGTTGCCCTTGGCCTGGTCGACGTTGGCTTGGCCGAGGACGGCGCGCAGGTCCTCCAGGCCGAGGCCGTAGGAGGCGAGCGCGGTGGGATCCGCCTGCACCCGGACGGCGGGACGCTGGCCGCCGCTGATCGACACGAGGCCCACGCCAGGGAGCTGCGAGATCTTCTGGGCGAGGTTGGTATCGGCGAGGTCTTCCACGCGGCTCAGAGGCAAGCTGTCCGAGGTGAGGGCGAGGGTAAGGATCGGCGTGTCGGCGGGATTGACCTTGCTGTAGATGGGAGGGTTGGGGAGATCACGCGGGAGATAGGTGGCGGCGACGTTGATCGCCGCCTGCACCTCCTGCTCCGCCACGTCGATGGAATGCTCCAGGGTGAACTGCAGGGTGATGAGCGAGGCGCCGAAGGAGCTCGTCGACGTCATCTGTTTGAGGCCGGGAAGCTGACCGAATTGGCGCTCGAGTGGTGACGTCACCGAGGAGGCCATCACGTCGGGGCTCGCCCCAGGATAGAAGGTCAGGACCTGGATCGTCGGATAGTCGACCTGGGGCAGGGCGGAGATGGGAAGCTGCGTATAGGCCACGGCGCCCGCCAGCAGCACCGCCACCGTGAGGAGGGTCGTGGCGATGGGCTGGAGGATGAAGACCCGTGACGGATTCACGGCCTCACCGCGCCATGACCGAGGGGCTCGAGGCCAACCTTCATGAAGCACACCCGCATATGACCTATGGTAGCCCAGCCCGGGTTGCGCGAGCAGACCGGAAATGAAAAGTTTTTGCTCTCGTCCGTGAAGAAGTGTGAAGCGCCGAGGCCGTCGAGGCGAGCTGAGCCGCTCCCCCTCGTCTTGGCCCTCGCCCCCGTGGTCCGGTGTATTGTGTGGGGGCTCGCTCATGTACTTCGACCGACGTCTCTGGGCCTTCACACGCGGGGTACGCCTGCGCATCGCGGGCACCGTGCTGCTCGGGCTGCTCGCCGTGGGCGCAGGCATTGCGCGCCTCGCCCTCTTCGGCTGGCTCCTCGCCCGGGTCATCGAGGGCGCTGGCCCACGCTCCGTCCTTTCCCTCCTCGGCCTCACTGCGGCCGCGGTGATCGCCCGCAGCGCGCTTGATCACTGGCGCGCCATGGCCGCCCACAAGACGGCGGCGGTGGTCCAGGGCGTACTCCGCCAGGCCATCTACGACCGCGTGACCGCCCTCGGTCCCGCGCACTTCACCCGCTCCCGAACGGGCGACGTGATCCTCTCCATGGTAGAAGGCGTGCAACAGCTCGAGGTCTACTTCGGCCAGTACCTACCGCAGCTCGCGGTGGCCGTGCTCACCCCCGTGCTCATCTTCGGCTTCGTGGCCTTCGTGGACCTGCCCGTGGCTCTCGTCCTCCTCACGGCGGCTCTCGTCACTTTGCTCGCCCCGTCGCTCTGGCATCGCAAGGACAGCCGCCAGAGCCTCTTCCGCCAGAAGGCCTACGCGGCCTTCGGCGCGGAGTTCCTCGACTCGGTACAGGGCCTGACCACGCTGAAGGCCTTCGGGCAGAGCAGCGCACGGGCGCGGATGCTCGAGACGAAAGGGCGTGATCTCTTCCAGAGCACCATGGGTGTGCTCGGCGCCAACACCTTCGCGCGCGGCATCACCGACACCGGCATGGCGGCGGGGGCGGTGGCGGCGCTGGGCCTGGGCGCCTGGCGCGTGCACGAAGGCAACATGACGCTGGCTGCCCTCCTCGTCATCCTCATGCTGGGCATCGAGGTGTTCCGACCGCTCCGCGAGCTGCGGGTGGTGCTGCACCAGGGCATGCTGGGCCTCTCTGCGGCCACGGGCATCATGGAGATCCTCGACGCGCGTCCCCGGGTGAGCGATCGCGCCACGCCCCTCCTCGATGCCGCCGCGCTGTCGCCCATCGTGGCCTTCGAGGACGTGAGCTTCTCCTATCCGGGTGGGCGGCGCGCCGCTCACGAGGGTCTCACCTTCGAGGTGAAGGCGGGAGAACGCGTGGGCATCGTGGGGCCGAGCGGGGCGGGCAAGTCCACGGTGGCCCGGCTTCTTCTGCGCTTCTACGATCCCGACCGCGGGCGGGTCACCATCGGCGGCCGCGATATCCGCGATCTCACCCTCGATCAGCTCCGCAGCCTCATCGCGGTGGTGAGCCAGGATACCTATCTCTTCCACGGCACGGTCGAGGACAACCTGCGCATGGGCAAGCCGGAGGCGACACCCGCCGAGCTCCAGGCGGCGGCGCGCGCCGCCAACGCCGAGGAGTTCATCACACGTCTGCCTCAGGGCTATCAGACGGTGGTGGGTGAGCGCGGCGTGCGTCTCTCCGGCGGGCAGCGCCAGCGCATCGCCATCGCCCGCGCGCTGCTCCGCGACGCGCCCCTCCTCATCCTCGACGAGGCGCTCTCTTCCGTGGATGCGGAGAGCGAGGCGGTGATCCAGCAAGCGCTCGACCGGCTCATGGAAGGTCGGACCACGCTCATCTTCGCGCATCGGCTGTCCAGCGTGATCGGCGCCGATCGCATCCTCGCCCTTGAGAACGGCCGCGTGGTGGAGAGTGGCACGCATGCCGAGCTGATGGCCCGCGGCGGCGCGTATCACCGGCTCATGGCCGGGCAGGCGCAGGACGCGGTTGCGCCCGTCGAGCTCTTGGCGCGCGCGGAGCCGGCCGCGGAAGGCGAGGCGAGCGGGAGCGAATCGGTCACGGGGGACGCTCCCGAGCCCACGGACGCCATCGTGCGCGCGGAAGGACTGGGCTGGGCGCGTCTCATCCGTATCCTGCTCGACATGGTCGGCGCCTATCGCGCCCGGCTCGTCATCACCTTCGTGCTCGGGGTCGCCCGCGTGGTCTCCCTCATCGGGGTGGGCGTGTTGAGCGCGCTCATCGTGCGCGCGGTGAAGCACGGGCAGCCCTTCGGCCGGCTCATGGTCGCTCTCGCCATCGCGGCGCCCTTCGCCGGCTTCCTCCACTGGCTCGAGTCGTGGCTGGCCCACGACATGGCATACCGGCTACTTCTCGACATGCGGCTCGACATGTTCCGCAAGCTCGACGCCCTCGCGCCCGCCTATCTCTCGCGCCGGCGCACGGGCGATCTGGTCGGGGTGGCCACGCGCGACGTCGAGCTGATAGAGTATTTCTTCGCTCACACCATCACGCCCGCTTTTGTGGCCGTGCTCGTGCCCGTGGGCGTGCTCGCCGCCCTCGGCTACTACGGGTGGCCCATCGCCCTGGCCCTCCTGCCCTTCCTCGCATGGGCGGGGCTCACGCCGGTGCTCGGCCGCGCCCGCATCGACCGGCTCGGCTCGCAAGCGCGCGAGGTCTCCGGCGATCTGACCGCGCACGCGGTGGACTCCGTGCAGGGCCTGGGTGAGATCGTGGCCTTCCGCCAGATCGCGGCACGCGGCCGTGAATTCGCGGCAAAGGCGCAGCACTACCTCCAGGTCCGCATGCCCCTTCTCCACGATCTGAGCCTGCAGACGTCTCTGCAGGAAGTGGCCACAGGGCTGGGCGCGCTTGCCGTGGTTGGCGTGGGCGCCGTGCTCGGCTCATCGGGACGACTCGACACCGCCCTCTTGCCGCTGCTGACCCTCCTCGCCATGTCGGCCTTCGTGCCGGTGTGGGAAATCGCCCAGGTCGGACGCCAGCTCGCCGACACGCTGGGCGCAGCGCGACGTGTGTATGGCGTGCACGCGGAGCCAGTGCCGGTGACGGACGGCCCTGGCGTCCGTCGGAGCGCCGAAGATCTGCGTCGACCGGCCCTCGCGCTGTCGCAGGTGACCTTTACCTATCCGGGGCGGCACCGACCCGCGCTCACCGACGTGTCGTTCGAGGTGCCGCGCGGCAGCACGGTCGCGTTGGTGGGTCCGTCGGGCGCGGGAAAGACCACTATCGCGAGCCTCTGCCTACGCTTCTGGGATCCGGATCGCGGAGTGATCAGGCTGGACGGGCACGACCTCGGGGCCTACGGCCTCGACGAACTGCGTCGGTGCGTCGCCCTCGTTGCCCAGGATACCTATCTCTTCAACGACACACTGCGGAACAACGTGCTGCTGGCCAAGCCCGAGGCGAGCGAAGAAGAGCTGAGGGCGGCCATCGAGCAGGCCGCCCTGGTGGACTTCGTGGCCGGGCTTCCGGAGGGGCTCGAGACGATCGTGGGTGAGCGCGGCGCGCAGCTCTCGGGCGGCCAGCGCCAGCGCGTGGCCATCGCGCGCGCCTTCCTGAAGGACGCGCCCATCCTCATTTTGGACGAGGCGACCTCGCACCTGGACGCGGTGAGCGAGCAGGCGGTGCGAGGCGCCCTCGACGTGCTGGCGCGCAACCGGACTACGCTGGTGATCGCGCATCGGCTCTCCACCGTGCGGGGGGCGGATCGGATCATCGTGATGGAGGATGGGAGGGTGGCCGAGATCGGGAATCACCGTGAGCTCCTCGCGCGGGGTGGGCTCTACGCGCATCTCGTCTCTCGTCAGCTCGCCAGCGCTAGCGTCTAGCGTGTTCTCGGTCGCCGCATCGGAGTCGGTGGCGAGCTAACGGGGCGAGCGGGGAGGGAGCGCGCTCCCCAGACCACGCTGCGCCGCAAGCCGCTGTCGGCACTCTTGCGAGCCACGAGATGATGCGTGCTGACGGCGAACTGCTCCCCAGAAGATACGGGTCTGGGGAGCGCGCCCCCGCCCCGCTCGCCCCGTTCGTCGGCGCCGAGCGGCTTCCTCTCCCTCACAGAGGGAGAGGGCCTTCGCATATTCCGCTAGCCAGCGACGCTGGCCTCGCGTTGCGGATCTCGCAGGGCTGGTCCAGCTGCGCGAGCTGCGTATTGTTCGTCCTCTCGTACGGCTCAGTGCTGGGTGTGGGTGATGGATTGGTAGTGGGAGGGGGTGAGGCCGAAGGCTGACTTGAACTTGCGGGTGAGGTGGGCCTGGTCGGCGAAGCCGGTGGCGAGGGCGACGTCGGATGGAGGCTCGTGGTGGTGTAGCTGCGTGCGGGCGCGATCGAGGCGACGGAGGAGAGAGTAGCGGTATGGGCTCGTGCCGTAGGCGCGGCGGAATTGGCGGGCGAGGTCGTAGCGGGTGAGGCCCGTGATCGCCTCGAGCTCGGAGGATCGGATCACGCGGTCGGTCTCGGCGTCGAGGAAGGCTCGGGCGCGGGCCAGCGCCCGCTCATCGAGAGGAGCGGCCGTAGGCTCCTGGCGGCACGAGGGATCGGCATCGAGAAGCGATTCGGTGAGGCCGACGACGAGGCTGTCGATGGCCAGAGGCACGGGATCGAGGCGAAACGCGGCCTCGATGGCCGCAGCGACGGCCTGGTTGGTCGCCACCGCCTCGCGCACGAAAGGGAGAGGGCAGGAACGCCCACGGATGGCGCGCGCAGCCTCATGGATGCGCGCGGGCGCGACGTAGACGATGCGGTACCCGAAGCCGTCTGGCGTGCCCGCGCGCCCGTCGTGCGTCTCGTCGGGATGCAGCACGACGACCTGGCCGGGCGTGCTCGTCTCCGCCATGCCTCGGTAGTCGAAGGCCTGCACGCCGACGTCGGTGAGGCCGATGGCGTAGGTGTCGTGGCGATGCGTCTCGAAGCCGCGGCCGGAAAACCAGGCCTGGAGCGTCTGCACGCCGTCCGAGAGCTCCCGGCTGCGGAGCCAATCTGAGGGCCGCCGTCCGCACGATCGTTCAAGACGAAGGGCGCGGGTGCCGCGTAGCCTGTCCGCCATGGGCTCCATCATGACACCGGAGCAGGTCGTCGCGTTTCTCCTCTTTGCCGTGGCCGCCGCAGGGACGCCGGGGCCGAGCAATCTGCTGCTCACGGCCACCGGCGCGGGAGTGGGGATCCTGCGCGGGCTTCCGTGCCTGCTCGGGGTCGCTCTCGGCATGGGCGCGATGATGTTCGCGGTCGCCTTCGGCCTCGGGCGCGTGGTGTTCACCTATCCCGAGGTGCTGCGGGCGGCGAGCTGGATCGGCGGCGCCTTCCTGCTGTGGCTCAGCTGGAAGATTGCCACGTCGCGCGCCTCCGACGCGGCGGGGGGACGAAAACCCGTGGGCTTCGTGGGAGCCGCCGCCTTCCAGTGGATCAATCCGAAGTCCTGGCTCGTCTGCGCGAGCGCGGCCGGTCTCTACCTGCAGGCGAGCGCGGGCAGCGCGCTCCAGCGGGCGGCCGCCCTGGCCATGCTCTTCGTGCTCGCCGCGCTACCCTGCTGCTTCGTCTGGCTCGCGCTCGGCGCCACCGCCCAGCAGGTGCTCCGCACGGAGCGGGCGCGGCGTGTGTTCAACGTCGTCATGGCCGCGCTGCTCGCCGCCTCCGTCGTTCTGATCGTTCGCTAGTCTCTACGCGCCGTCCGGGCCGGGCCCGGTCGATTGCAATGCCATGGCCCCTCGAAGACAATCGGTGCCATGGCCGAGCACCCCACGAGCACGAGACGGAAGGCCTTCGCTCTCAATCTCGATCGCACCAAGTACGGCACCATTGCGGAGATCGGGGCCGGCCAGGAAGTGGCGCGCTGGTTCTTCGTGGTGGGCGGCGCCGCGGGTACCGTGGCCAAGACCATCTCCGCCTACGACATGGAGGTGAGC
>DATGCY010000100.1:0-5658 GCA_035311385.1 Candidatus Methylomirabilota bacterium | reverse complement strand
CCCGCGAGACGTGTGCGCTGCTCCTCGAGATAGTCGCGGCCCTTGCCGATCAGATCGGTGGCCTTACCCTGCGCCTCGTTCGCCTTCTCCTGCGCCTTCTTGAACCACTCCTGTCCGTGCTCGCTCAAAAGCTCGCGCGTCTCCGAGCCGGTCTTGGGCGCCAAAAGCAGCGCGGCGGCCGCGCCGGCGATGGCGCCGAGGAAGAACCAGCCCAGATAACCCGCCGCGTCTCCACCCTGCTCGTCCACCATGTCCCGCCCTCCCTCTCTGGCTATTTCCGAAGTCTCGAGATGAACACGCCTGCTGCCCGCTTCAGGCCTGAGCCTACACCCGTTACCCCGCGAAAGGAGGCGAGGCTATTCACGACGCCGACCACGCGCGCCGTCTTCAGCGAAATCTCCTCCACGCGCCGCACCACGCCGCTCATCCGTTCCAGCTCGCGATTGGCATTGCCGGAGAGGGTCCGTACTTCGGCGGCGAGGCCCTCGACCTGGCTGGCGAGGGGACGGATCTCGCGCTCCACGAGCTGCAGCACGGTCTCCGCGCGGTTGCTGGTGCGCCGGATCGACGAGAGTGTCACGACGAGTGCCACCGTCACCACGACGGCGCACAGGACGAGCACGGCCTGCCCCAGCGGAGCCATGAGGCGGGGAGTATGACAGACACGGCGCGGCGAAGTCAAACGAGGGTCGGAAAACATCGCGCATTCATTGACTTTCCCCGCGAGGGCCTCCTATACTCACGCAGGCGCACCGCCGTGAGGCCCGAAGGAGCCGTCTCTCTATGTCCCTCCAGGACCGCTTCGAAGAGCTCCACCGCCGCAATCGCGCCGCCGAGACCGGCGGCGGACTCGAGCGCATCGAACGTCAGCACAAGGCGGGCAAGAAGACGGCGCGCGAGCGGCTCGAGGTGCTCCTCGACAAGGGCTCGTTCGCCGAGGTGGACCGCTTCGTCGTCCACCAGAGCAGCGATTTCGGAATGGACGCGCAGCGCGTTCCCGGTGACGGCGTGGTCACAGGCTCGGGTCGCATCCACGGCCGTCCCGTTTTCACCTTCGCCCAGGACTTCACCGTCTTCGGTGGCTCGCTCTCCGAGGCCTACGCGCGGAAGATCTGCAAGATCATGGACCTCGCCATGAAGACGGGCGTGCCCATCATCGGGCTCAACGATTCGGGCGGCGCGCGCATCCAGGAAGGCGTGGTCTCCCTCGCCGGCTACGCCGACATCTTCCTGCGCAACACGCTGGCCTCAGGGGTGGTGCCGCAGATCTCCGCCGTCATGGGGCCCTGCGCGGGTGGGGCGGTGTACTCGCCCGCCATCACGGATTTCGTGTTCATGGTGAAGCACTCCTCGTACATGTTCGTGACGGGGCCCGACGTGATCAAGGCCGTCACTCACGAGGAGGTGTCCTTCGAGGAGCTGGGCGGGGCGTCCACCCACGGGACGACGTCCGGGGTCGCCCACTTCGCCGTAGATAGCGAGGACGAGTGTCTCGCCCTCATCCGCGAGCTCATGACCTTCCTGCCGCAGAACAACGCGGAGGATCCGCCCGTGCGTCCGTGCGTCGACCCTCCCGAGCGGGCCGACGAGGAGCTCCAATCGGTGGTGCCCGACCAGCCCAACCGGCCGTACGACATCAAGGACATCGTCCGCCCCGTACTGGACGAGCGATATTTCTTCGAGGTGCAGGCAGAGTACGCGCCCAACATCGTGATCGGGTTCGGGCGACTGGGCGGCCGGCCGGTGGGCATCGTGGCCAATCAGCCCGCCTCTCTCGCCGGCTGCCTCGATATCAGCGCCTCCCTCAAAGCCGCGCGCTTCGTCCGATTCTGCGACTGTTTCAACATCCCGCTCGTCACCTTCGTGGACGTGCCTGGCTTCCTGCCTGGTACCGCCCAGGAGTTCGGAGGCATCATCAAGCACGGGGCCAAGCTCCTGTATGCCTATTGCGAGGCTACGGTGCCGAAGCTCACCGTCATCGCGCGGAAGGCCTACGGCGGCGCCTACGACGTGATGTCCTCGAAGCACATCCGGGGCGACGTCAACTTCGCCTATCCCACCGCGGAGATCGCGGTCATGGGTCCGGAGGGAGCCGTGAACATCCTCTACAAGCGCGAGATGGATGCCGCGAAGGATCCCGCCGCCCTCCGGCAGGAGAAGACGCGCGAGTACCGCGAGAAGTTCGCCAATCCCTACATCGCCGCCGAGCGCGGCTACGTGGACGAGGTCATCGAGCCCCGCGACACGCGCCGCCGGCTCAGCCAGGCCCTCGACGTCCTCCACACCAAACGCGATACCAATCCGCCGCGCAAGCACGGGAACATCCCCCTGTGACGGCCGACGAGAAGCGCCGCCTGGACGAAGCGCGCCGGGCGTGGGAGGCGCAGACGCTCAAGCCCGCCCTCGACAAGGCGCCGGATCGACCTGGGCTCTTCGCGGGCTCGGACGGCGCGCTCCTCGAGCGCGTGTACACCCCCGAGCACACGGGGGCCCTCGACTACCTCCGTGATTCCGGCTTCCCCGGCGAGCACCCGTACACGCGCGGGGTGCAGCCCACCATGTACCGCGGGCGGCTGTGGACCATGCGCCAGTACGCGGGCTTCGGCTCGGCGGCGGAGACGAACCAGCGCTACCGCTATCTCCTCGCCCAGGGCCAGACGGGACTCTCCGTGGCCTTCGACCTGCCCACCCAAATGGGCTACGACGCCGATCATCCGCTGGTGGCGAGCGACGTGGGGAAGGTGGGGGTGGCCATCTCGAGCATCGAGGACATGGAGGAGCTCTTTGCGGGCATCCCGCTGGATCGCGTTTCGACGTCGATGACCATCAACGCGACCGCGTCCATCCTCCTCTGCCTCTACCTCGCGGTGGCCGAGAAGCAGGGTGTGCCCATCGAGCGCCTGTCCGGCACCGTGCAGAACGATATCCTGAAGGAGTACATCGCGCGGGGAACCTACATCTATCCCCCCGCGCCTTCCATGCGGCTCATCACCGATCTCTTCGCCTTCTGCCGCGAGCGCGTGCCGCGCTGGAACACCATCTCCATCTCCGGCTATCACGTCCGCGAGGCGGGCTGCACCGCTGCCCAGGAGGTGGGCTTCACCCTCGCCAACGCCGTGGCCTACGTCACCGCCGCCCGCACGGCGGGGCTCGAGGTGGACGCCTTCGCTCCCCAGCTCTCCTTCTTCTTCAACGCCCACAACCATCTGCTGGAGGAGGTGGCGAAGTTCCGGGCCGCGCGGCGGCTGTGGGCGCGGATCATGCGCGATCGCTTCGGAGCCCGCGATCCACGCTCGTGCATGCTGCGCTTCCACGCCCAGACCGCGGGGAGCATGCTCACCGCCCAGCAGCCGGAGAACAACATCGTCCGCGTCGCCGTGCAGGCCCTTGCCGCCGTCCTGGGGGGCTGCCAGTCGCTCCACACGAACTCGATGGACGAGGCCCTCGCCCTCCCCACCGAGGCCGCGGTGCGCATCGCCCTGCGTACGCAGCAGGTGCTGGCCTACGAGTCGGGGGTAGCCGACACCGCGGATCCTCTGGGAGGTGCCTACGCCGTGGAGGCCTTGACACGGCGGATCGAGGAAGAGGCGGAGACCTACATCGGCAAGATCGACGGGCTCGGCGGCTCCGTGAGCGCCATCGCCTTCATGCAGCGCGAGATCCAGGAGTCGGCCTATCGCTACCAGCAGGAGGTCGAATCGAAAGCGCGCGTGGTGGTGGGGGTCAACGAGTTCGTGATGGACGAGCCGCCGCCCGGCGATCTCTTCAAGATCGACCCCACGGTGGGGCGCACCCTCGCGGAGCGGCTGGGGCGCCTGCGGCAATCGCGCGACGCGGCGGCGGGGCGAGCCCTCGAGGCCATCGAGCGGGTGGCCCGTGGACACGACAACCTGATGCCCTTCATTCTCGATGCGGTACGCGTCCGCGTCACCCTCGGCGAGATCTGCGACACGCTCCGGAAGGTCTTTGGTGTTCACCAGCCCTCGGTGGTCTTTTAGCCTCATCACCGGACTGGCGCTGATCGGGGCGCTGGCCAGCTCCGCCGCCGGCGGTCTCGCCGACCAGGTCGGGGCCACCTTCAGCCTCATGCTGCAGGAGGTGGTGTCGGCCTTCCCGGCCATCGAAGGTCTCGTGGTGCAGGTGGACGGGGATCACGTGTACATGGACCTGTCCCAGAAGGACGGCGTGCTCCTCGGCCAGGAGTACACGATCTTCCGCAAGGGCGAGGTATTTCGCCACCCCTCCTCTGGCAAGCCTCTCGGCCGCTACGAGGAAGTCCTGGGCTATGCGCAGGTTCGGCGCGTAGAGCCGACTTTCTCCGAGGCGGCTTTCGTTCCCATCGAGGGCAAGCCGCTACCTCGGCCCGAGGACGGCGTGCGCATCACGCGCGGTCGCGTCCGGGTCGCCGTGGTTCCTCCCACCGACCTGACCAAGGCCAACGCCGATCTACGCCGCGTGCCGTTCATGCTCGCCCTGGCCATGGACCAGACCAAGCGATTCCAGAGTGTGGATCCCGGGCAGGTGAACGAGCTCCTACTCAACAGCAAGATGAAGGGCGAGGAGCTCCTGGTGCGCCCGGATCGCGCGGTCTCCCTCGGTCGATCGCTCGACGTGATGGCCTGGCTGGTGCCCGTGCTCCTCGAGCGCCGCGGCGTGACCTATCTCGACGTGACTTGGATCTCCGCGGTGACGGGGGCACCCCTGTTTTCGCGGCGGCAGGCCCTGGCGCGCGCCGACAATGCGGGCGATCAGCGCTTCCCCTGGGAGCCGCGCATCGAGGATTGACCTTGTGAATCTGCTATGCTGTGGGGCGCAATGAGGGTTCCCGCGCTTCGTTTCCTGGCCGGTCTCGCGCTGATCGCGACCTCGCTGGCCGCCTGCTCGAGGGAGTTTCCCACTCTCCGGGAGCTCGCCGGAATGCCCAAGGTGGACGATCCCTCCGTGGACATCAAGCCCGCGGAGCCCAAGTGGCTGCTCATCAAGAATCCCCGGTTCGGCGACGTGGCGAGTGAGCCCGAGTACATCTGGGTCGAGGAGGACAAGATTCCCACGACCATGGGTACGCTCGTCTTCGGTAAGAGCAGCCTCATCGCTTCCCCCGAGATCGTGGCCAAGTACGGCTCGCCGCCCGGGGGCGGCCGCATCAGCCCACGGCAGAAGATGGCGGTGTCCGTGGATCCCACGCCGCCGCCGCCCAAGCCGGGCGCGCCGGCCAAGCCGGGGACGCAGCCGGCCGCCGCACCACCCGGGCTGCCCCACGATCGCGGCTTCGTCGTGTTCGTGGACACGAGCCGGGTGGTGATCGACCTCAACAGCAAGGACGGGATCAAGCCAGGTGCCCAGGTTAGCGTGCGCCGGGACAAGATCGCCATCGTCCATCCCGTGACGGGTGAGCTGCTCGGCGAGCTCGACGAGGAGGTGGCCACCGGTCGCGTCACCGAGGTCAAGGACAAGTTCTCCGTGGTCGAGCTCTCCAGCGTGGCCAACGGCAACCAGGTCAAGATCAAGGACCGGGTTGTCGTCCGCTGATCGCGCTCCTCTCGTGAAGGCGCCGACTCCGCTGGAAGCGCTCCTCAAGGAGCGGGTCACTCACGCCGTGGGCCCCGAGATGCGGGCCGTCGAGGAGGCCATCGGCGCAGAGATCGCCTCGCCCGTGCA
>DATGCY010000099.1:0-3397 GCA_035311385.1 Candidatus Methylomirabilota bacterium | reverse complement strand
GCGGCTCCCGTGCGCCGCCAGCTGTCGCCGGCCCACGTCGCCCGCGCGGGATCCGAGTCGCGGGTGGGGATCGGGTCCCAGCTCCAACGCAGCGCGCCACTCTTCGCGTCGTACGCGCGCACGACGCCGCGCTCAAGATCGGCCGCGCGATTGTCGCCGATCGACGAACCGACGACCACGAGGCCGCCCACCACGGCGGGCGGCGACGTCATCTGATAGCAGGCGCAATCGTCGCCTATCTTGATGCCAACGGTCAGATCGACCGTTCCGTCCTGGCCAAACTCCGTGCACGCGGTGCCCGTTGCCGCGTCGAGCGCGATGAGACGCGCGTCGATCGTTGCCACGAAGATGCGACGACGACACATGCGGTCCTCTCGAGCGTCCGTATCGAGCCATGTCGCCACCCCGCGCGAGGTGATGATGGCGAACCGGCGCGCGCGATCCACCTTCGGGTCGTAGCTCCATCGCTCTTTGCCGGTCTCCGGATCGAGGGCGATCACGCGGTCATACGGGGTACTGAAAAACAGCGTGCCATCCACCATGAGCGGTGTCGCTTCGAATGCCGTGTGCGCGTACGGAGCGACACCCGCGACCTCGCCGGTACGATAGGTCCACGCCATGCGAAGATTCGTCACGTTGTGGCGATCGATCTCCGCCAGCGGCGAGTAGCGGGTGCCGCCGGCGTCGTTTCCGTAGCTCGGCCATTCACCCTGGTCCATGGATTCTCGGCTCGCTGCGCGCACACATCCGGCAACGAGGAGCGTCGCGAGCGCCAGCGACGAAAGCCTGACGCTCACGCGAGCGCGCGGAGATCGGTGAGACTCTGATCGCTTGGGCTCGAACCTTCCCACGGCAGGTCGTCGCACCCCACCCTCCCCTACCCTGTCCCCTCCGCGGCGGGGGATCGAGGGCTATGCGAGGCGAGCGCGGACGGTCCGCGCGCCTTCACTCAGTGCGCGAAGCTTACCGAACGCAGTGTCACGCGGCAGGTATTTCATGCCGCAGTCGGGCGCCGGGATGAGCCGCTCCGGCTTCACGCGCTCGAGCCCGGCCTCGATACGCGCCGCCACCTGCTTCGCCGTCTCCACCGCCGGATCGCCCAGATCGATCACGCCGAGGATAATGGTCTTGCCCGCGAGCTCGGCCAGCACGCCTAGGTCGAGCTTGGGCTGGGCCGCCTCGATGGAGATTTGCTGCGCCGTGGTGGCGGCGAGTTGCGGCAGGAATGCATAGCCCGTGGGCTTCTGGTGCCGCACCACCGCTGCATAACCGAAGCAGAGGTGGAGGGCGGTCGGCACCGTGAGGCCTTCCAGCGCGCGGTTGATGGCGGGCACCGCGAAGCGCGTGGCGCCCTCGGGATCGTTGCGGAGCCACGGCTCGTCGAGCTGGATCACATCCGCGCCCGCGGCCTGCAGCTCGCGCGCTTCCTCGTTCACGGCCACGGCGAAGTCCATGGCGAGCTCGTCACGGTCGCGGTAGAACTCGTTCTTCGCCTGCTGGGCCATGGTGAACGGACCCGGCAAGGTGATCTTGACGGGACGGTCGGTGTGGCGGCGGAGGAACTGCAGATCGCGCAGCTCGACCGGCCGGGCGCGCCGCACGCGGCCGGTGACCCGGGGCACGTTCGTTTGGTTGCCGTAGCGGTCGGTGATCACCGCGGGTTGGGCCACGTCCACGCCTTCCAGGGCCGTGGCGAAGTGGTTCGAGTAGCTCTCGCGGCGGATCTCTCCGTCGCTGATGATGTCGATCCCGGCGCGCTCCATGTCGCGGATGGCCACGATGGTGGCGTCGTCCTGCGCCTGCTCGAGCCACGGCTCGGGCACGCGCCAGAGACTGCGCATGCGCACGCGCGGCACGCCCTTGGACAACATGGCCCGGTCCACGAGCCAGTCGGGCTGCGGATAGCTGCCCACCACGGTGGTCGCGAGCACGGGCAGGGCCATCGCGTCAATCTCCTTGTCGGTAGGCCGCCACCGTCCGTTCCAGGCGGCGCAGGAGGATCTCGTGGATCCCGGTGATCAGGAGCACCAGGACGATGCCCGCGTACACGCCGGGGCTGTTGAGAAGCGTCCGGTAGCGCGTGATGAGGAAGCCGAGCCCCTCGGCGGCACCTAGCATTTGGGCCACGATCACGCCCACGATGACGAGGGCTCCGCCCAGGCGGAGCGACGCCACCATGGAGGGCAGGCTCGCGGGCACTGAGATGTAGAGGATCTGTTGAGCGCGGGTGGCGCCGAACGCGCGCGCCGTCTCCCCGAGCGCGGGGTTGAGGGCGGCCACACCCGCCATCGCCGTCAGCATGGTGGGAATGAAGGCGTAGATGGAGGCGAAGGCGATCTTGGACGGCGAGCCCAGACCGAACCACACCATCATCACGGGATAGAGCACGACGAGGGGCACCGCTATCGCGCTGCGCAGGACGGGCAACAGCATGCGCCGCGCCACCACTGAAGATCCCACGAGCTGTCCGACGAGGATGCCGCCGCCACAGACGATCGCGTAGGCGACGAGGATCTCGCCGAACGTGGTGGGAAGGCTGCTCAGATACTCGCGATAGTTGGCCACGAGGGCGCCCAGCGCTTCGCTCAGCGGCGGCACGAAAAGACGGGGGATCACGCCGGCGCGGGGGAGGATCTCCCAGGTGGCGAGGATGGCCAGGTAGAACACCGCCTGGCTCATCCGCAGGTGCCGCCGCAACCAAGTCATGGGCGCTCCGCGCTCTTGATGTGCTGCCAGATCCGGTCCTTGAGCACGGCGAACTGCTCGCTGCCCGTCATGGCGAAGCCGCGCGGACGCGGCAGGTCGACGGCCACGTCGTCGACCACGCGGCCGGGGCGCGCGCTCAGCACGATCACACGATCGGCCAAGTACACCGCCTCGTTCAGGCTATGCGTGACGAAGAGCACCGTCTTCTTCGTCTCGGACCAGATGCGGAGGAGCTCGTCGCCCAGCACCATGCGCGTCTGCTCGTCGAGCGAGGCGAAGGGCTCGTCCATCAGCAGCACCGCAGGGTTTTGCACGAGCCCCCGGGCGATGGAAACGCGCTGCTTCATCCCGCCGGAGAGCTCGTGCGGGAGGCGACTCTCGAAGCCGGCGAGTCCCGTCAGCTCCAGCATGCGGCGGGCGGCGGCGAGGCGCTCTGGCTTCGCCACGCGACGGAGCTTGAGGGGAAAGGCCACGTTGTCGATGGCCGAGAGCCACGGGAGCAGGTTCGCCTCCTGGAAGATCATGCCGACCTTGCGCGGCATCGGCCCCGTGATCGGCTCACCGTCGCAGCGCACGCTGCCGCTCGTGGGCAAGCGTAGGCCCGCGACGAGAGAGAGCAGGGTCGACTTGCCACAGCCGCTCGGCCCCACCACGGCCACGAACTGGCCGTCCGGGATCTCGAGGTCGATCG
>DATGCY010000098.1:0-4413 GCA_035311385.1 Candidatus Methylomirabilota bacterium | reverse complement strand
TCGCTGGCTACAAGCTCGAGTCCGTGGTGTTCGACAGCGCCACCCCGGCGGCCGGTCAGTACGACCCCGCCCAGGCGGCCACCAACTACCGCAAGTTCATCGCCGACTCGATGGTGATGGCGGCGGTCGGGCCGGTCATGTCGGGGGAGGGCAAGGCGATCTCCCCGATCATCTCCGAGGCCGACATGGCCACGATCACCCCGAGCTCGACGAACCCGGATATCACGAACCCCACGATGAAGAGCCAGTACCGCCCGAAGGGCAAGGCCGTCTACTTCCGGACGGTGACGACCGACGCCTACCAGGGCCCGAACATGGCGAACTACCTCTTTCACAATCAGAAAATGAAGAGCGTCTACATCCTGGACGACGGCGGGGCCTTCGGGGTGGGCATCGCCGACAGCTTCCAGAAGCGCGCGGGGGAGCTCGGGGTGAAGATCCTCGGGCGCGACCGACTTGATCCGAAGGAAGCCGACTACAAGACCATCCTCACCAAGATCAAGGGGCTCAGCCCCGACGCGCTCTATTATGGCGGGGTGATGCAGGCCGCGGCCAAGCTCGCCCCCCAGTCCTACGAGGTCATCCCCAAGGTCATCAAGGCCGGCTCCGACGGCGTGTACGACCTCTCGTGGCCAAAGCAGTCTGGCAAGGAGGCCGTCGAGGGCTGGTTCTGCTCCCAGGCGTCGCCCGAGCTGGTGACCTCTCCCAAGCTCGAGGCATGGGTAACCAAGTTCAAGAAGGACATGAAGCGCGACCCGACCAACTACGCCATCACCGCCTACGACGCCGTCTACGTGATCGCCGACTCGATCGAGCGCACGGTCAAGGATGGCAAGCCGGTCAACCGCTCGAACCTGCGCGACGCCATCCAGGCCGCCAAACTATCGTCGCTCCAGGGCCCCATCGCCTTCGACCCGAACGGCGACATCCTGACGCGGACCGTTTCGATCTATCAGTGGCGGGACGGCGAGATCAAGTACGTCGCCGTGGCCCCCGAGAAGTAGCGCGCGCCCGCTGACCCGGGTCGCCGCCACGGCGCGGGACGGCCCGGGTCGCCACCCGCCATGGCCTCGCTGGACGTCCTTCTCCAGCAGATCGTCAACGGGCTCGCGCTCGGCATGATGTACGCTCTGCTCGCGCTCGGCTTCACCATGGTCTACGGCATCATCGAGCTGATCAACTTCGCCCACTTCAGCGTGTTCATGACCGGCACTTTCGTGGGACTGGTGGTCCTGAACCTGATGGGCGTGACCGCGGATTCCAGGTCCCTCACCGGCCAGGCCCTCGTCGGCATCCTCGTGGCGCTGTTCGCCATCACGATGACCGCGACGGGCGCGCTCGGCGTGCTGATCGAGCGCGTCTGCCTGCGTCCCTTGCGCAACGTCCCCGGCACCGCGCCGATGATCACGACAATCGGGGTGGCCTTCATCCTGATCAACGTCATGCTCCTCGCCTGGGGGCCGCAGACTCAGCGTTTCCCCCAGCTCCTCCCCAACTGGCGCTGGGAGGTGGTGGGCGTCGAGATCACGTTCAAGCAGCTCGTGCTGTTCGCCGTAGCCCTCGTGCTGATGCTCGCCCTCTGGCACCTCGTGCGCCGCACCACCCTCGGCAAGGCCATGCGCGCCACCGCGCAGGATGCCGACGCCGCGCGGATGATGGGCATCGACGTCGACCGCGTCGTCGTGCTCACGTTCTTCCTGGGCTCGGCCCTCGCGGGGGCGGGTAGCCTCTTCTTCGGCCTCTACTACGGGTTCACCGGCTACTACATCGGCTACACCATCGGGCTCCGCGCCTTCACCTCCGCCGTGCTCGGGGGCATCGGCAGCGTGCCCGGCGCCGTGCTCGGCGGCCTGTTCATCGGGCTCACTCAGTCGCTCGGCGGTCAGATCGTCGGCGTGAAGTGGACCGACGTGATCATTTTCTCGATCCTCATCATCGTGATGGTGTTCCGGCCGAGCGGGCTCTTGGGCAGCCGCTCCCCGCAGAAGGCCTGACCATGTGCGCGATGGCGGGGCGGCTCGGGTCGCTGGTCGGGCTCGACCGCTGGCGCCGGCTGCCCCTCGCGCGCCGCCGCCAGATCTTGGCACCGTCCTTGATCGCCATCGGCCTCGTCTTTCCCTTCCTCACCCAAAACGCCGGCAACGTCGACGCCGCCGCCAACGCCTTCACCTACGTGCTCCTCGCCCTTGGCCTCAACATCGTAGTAGGCTTCGCCGGGCTGCTCGACCTGGGCTACGCCGCGTTTTTCGCGGTCGGCGCCTACGGCTACGGGATCGCCGCCTCGGGCCAGCTCAAGCCGGGGTGGTCCGCCCTCTGGACGCCGCTCGAGTGGCTGGGGCAGGTCAGCCGGCTCGCCGTACCCGGCGAGCCCGCCACCGTGCAATTCCACTTCTCGTTCTGGCCGATGCTCGCCGTCACCGCGATCATCTGCTCGATCTTCGGGATGCTCTTTGGCGCGCCGACCCTCCGGCTGCGCGGCGACTACCTCGCCATCGTCACGCTCGGCTTCGGCGAGATCGTCCCGGTGGTCGCCCGCAACTGGGAGGCGCTCACCAACGGCGCCCAGGGACTCGGCGGCATCAAGACGCCGAGGCTCTTCGGGTTCGACTTCGGTTTCTCCCCGTATCCGTACTACTTCCTCGGGCTGTTCCTGGTGGCCGTCGCGGTGGGGATCTCCATTCGTCTGCAGGAATCGCGCGTCGGACGGGCGTGGATGGCCATCCGCGAGGACGAGTTGGCCGCCGGCGCGATGGGGGTGAACCACGTCTACTACAAGCTACTGGCCTTCGCCATGGGGGCCGCGGTGGGCGGGCTGGCCGGGACCTTCTACGTCGCCAAGCTCACCACAGCCACGCCCGACATGTTCACGTTCCCGGTGTCGGTGATGGTGCTGGTGATGGTGGTGCTCGGCGGTCTCGGCTCGATCCGCGGTGTGGTGGTCGCTGCGCTCTTCCTGGCTTTCCTGCAGTCGGTCATCCTCCAAGATCTCACCGAGTACGTGCACGCCCTCGGCCGGCTGGTGGGGAGCCCGTTCCTCCAGCGCGTGGAGCTGATCACCTCGCTCGAGCTGATCTTCGGCGTGATCCTCGTCGTGATGATGATCTTCCGGCGCGAGGGGCTGTGGCCGGCGGTGCGCCGCGTCTCCGCGCTCTCCCGCGAGCAACAGGCGGCGGCGCCGTCGCGCGGCAGGGGCGTCAAGCTCTCGTGGGTCTGGTCGGAGCCCACCAGCGGGTCGGCGCGCCCGCTCCTGGAGATCACGGCGCTGAGCAAGCGTTTCGGCGGGCTGTCCGCTGCCGCCGACATCACGTTCACCGTGAAGGCAGGCGAGCTCATCAGCGTCATCGGGCCCAATGGTTCAGGGAAGACCACGCTGTTCAACCTGATCACCGGGCTCATCCGGCCGGACGGCGGGAGCATCCGGCTCAAAGGGCGCGAGATCGGCGGGCGCCCGCCCCACGAAATCGTCGCGCTTGGCGTGGCCCGGACGTTCCAGAACATCCGACTGTTCAACAACCTGAGCGTGATGGAGAATCTCCTGGTCGGCGAGCACGTGCGCCTCGAGGCCGGCGTGCTCGGCGCGATCTTCCGGCCGCCCCGCGTGCGCGCAGAGGAACGACGCGCCGTCCAGAGCGCCCTCGAGGTCGTGGAGATCTTCGGCAACCGCTTGATGCCGCGGCTCGACCACCCGGCGTACGGACTCTCCTACGCCAACCGCCGCCGCACCGAGATCGCCCGGGCCATCATGACGCGGCCCGAGCTCCTGCTCCTCGACGAGCCGGCGGCAGGCATGAACCCGGCGGAGACGCTCGAGCTGATGGACCTGGTCAAGGCCTTTCGCGCGCTCGGCATCACCGTGATCCTGATCGAGCACAAGCTCGACGTGGTTATGGACGTGTCCGACCGTGTCATCGTGCTCGACCACGGCGTCGTGATTGCCGAGGGTGCGCCGGCTCAGGTGCGGGGCGACGAGCGGGTGATCGAAGCGTACCTCGGCCGGCGGCGGCGCACGGCATGAGTGCAGGCCGCCCCCTCCTCCTTGATGTCCGGGACGTTCACACCCACTACGGAGCGCTGCACGTGCTGAAGGGCGTGAGCTACGAGATCCGCGAGGGAGAGATCGTCTCGCTCCTCGGCGGCAACGCGTCCGGCAAGTCGACCACGATGAAGACCGTGCTGGGGCTGGTGCGCCCGAGCGAGGGCACCATCAACTTCCTGGGCGAGCCGATCCACGGCCTCCGCACCAGCGAGATCGTCAGGAGGGGGATCGCCCCGGTCCCCGAGGGGCGCCGTGTCTTCCCCCGCATGAGCATTCTCGAGAACCTCGAGATGGGGCGCTACACGCGGCGCGGCGAGCCGGGCTGGGACGCCGAGCTCGACCGCGTCTTCGGCCTCTTCCCGGTGCTCCGGGACCGC
>DATGCY010000097.1:0-9626 GCA_035311385.1 Candidatus Methylomirabilota bacterium | reverse complement strand
TTCCGCGCGCTCCGCGGTGCCCATACGGCAGTCGCGGGTGATGATACGCACGTTGCCGGTGGACACCACCCGCTCCACCTTGTCCGTCTTGGAGTCCGTGTACACCTCCATCTTGTCAGCGTACTGGACGGAGTTGTTCTGCCGCGCGATCACGTTGCCCTTGAAGATGGCCAGCCCCTGCCTCTGAAAGCTGTCGAGACTGTCCGCGTCCACGATGACCGGCGCGTTCTTGTCGTCCTCGTTGGCCTTGTCGCCCGCCGCGGGCAACTTGGGCGCGGGCGTGCTCGCCGGCGGCCGCGGCGCGCTGCCCTGGGCCACCGCATCGGGACTCACGGCGCCCAGCAGGAGCACGGCGACCAACGCCGACACGACGATATCTCTCATCAGCTCCGCCGCCCCGACGGATCGCCATCCCCGCGTGAGGCTTCCTTGCCGGCGGGTCGCGAAGGCAGGATCTTGGGCGCCTTGGACTCGGCCGGGCTCGAGTCCTTGGAACCGCCGAAGGTGGCCTTGACGCGTCCGCGGACGAACGCGATCTCATCCGATGGCCGCGCGTCGAGGCCGAACCCCGTCACCACCCCGCCCCCTTTGAAGATGGTCACAGGCTGATCGGTCCACGCTCGCCCTTCGGCGTTGTTCCACCTGAGCACCGAGGTCTCCACCCGCAAGCCTTCGCTGGAGATGAGCACGACGTTGCCCCGCAGCTCGACGTCCTTGGTGTCCTTGATGAGGTCGCCCTCCTCGCTCGTGACCTTCCACGTCCGATCGGTGTCCTGGACACCCACCGTCACTTTCCACAGCGAGGTCTTGCCGCTGTCAGGTAGGGACTCCGCACGCTCGGCGTCGAGGCTCCAGCGATAGCCTCCGTTCTTCGAGTCTTCTTGCAGGTGAACCTCCTTGAGCGCTTGATCCGCCTCCGACGATATGGCGACCTCGCGCGGCACCGGCGAGTGGCGCCCCTTGACGATGAGCACCCCCACGACGATGGTCACGAAGAGCACGACCCCTAAGGCGATGCCGGCAGCTATCCTGTCCATATGCAATATCGGTACCAGGCTAGCACACGGTTCAAGGGGAGGTAAACAAGAAAGCGGCAGCGACAGCTAAGGCGCGATAGCTATGTGCGTGACGGCCAAGCTTTCCGCGAGCGAAGAAGCATCTCCACGGCCTCCCGAACGGCTCCCCGGCCCCCCGGCGAGCGCGAGACCCAGGCGGCGGCTCTCCGCGTCTCCGGCGCGGCGTCGGACGGCGCCAGCCCGAGGCCGGCGAGCTTCATGACCGCGATGTCGGGAAGGTCGTCGCCCATCACCGCCGCGTCTCGCGCCTCGATGCCGAGGCGCTCGAGCATGGCGAGCAGGGCGGCCCGCTTGTCGGCCACGCCCTGATGCACCTCCACGATGCCGAGCTCGCTCATCCGCCGTGTCACCGCCGCCGAGGCGCGGCCCGAGAGAATCGCGATCTCGATGCCCGCCGAGCGGGCGAGCTGCAGGGCGAGGCCGTCGCGCACGTAAAAGCGCTTGGTCTCCTCGCCGGAGGGGCCGTAGACGAGGGCGCCGTCGGTGAGAACGCCATCCACGTCGAGCACGAGGAGGCGGATGCGCGCCGCCCGGGCGGGCGCCGGCCGAGTCGCGGGCACGCTACAGGATCTTGGCGCGCAGGATGTCGTGGATGTGGATCACGCCGGAAGGGTGACGGTTCTCGTCAACGATGACGAGGCTGGTCATGACGCCTTCCATGAGAGCGAGAGCGCGCGTGGCGAGGTCGTCGGCGTTGATGCATTTCGGATCGGCGGTCATGCAGTCCCCCGCACGCCGATCGAGCAGCGAGCCGTGGGCAAGCTGATGGCGCCGTAGATCGCCGTCGGTGATCACTCCCACCAGCCGCCCGTTGCCATCGACCACCGTGGTCATGCCCAGGCGCTTGGCACTCATCTCCTCAATGACTTCCTTCATGGTCGCCGCCTCTGTCACCACCGGGACGGCGTCCCCCACGTGCATGAGGTCGCGCACGCGGAAGAGCGACTGCCAGCCAAGGGCACCGCGTGGATGCAACGCTGCGTAGTCCTCCGCGCGGAGCCCGCGCACGTCGAGGAGGGCCATGGCCAGAGCATCGCCCATGGCCAGGGACGCGGTGGTGCTGGAGGTGGGGGCGAGGTTCATGGGGCACGCCTCCTCGCTGACCCCGACGTCGAGGACCACGTCGGCCTGCCGGGCCAGCGTCGAACGCGGGCTCCCCGTGAGCAGGACGAGGGGCACGGCGAGGCGCTTGATGGCGGGCAACACGGCCAGCACCTCGTCCGTCTCGCCAGAGTTGGACAGGGCGAGGACGACGTCGCCGCGCGCCATCATCCCGATGTCGCCGTGCACCCCCTCGGCGGGATGGAGAAAGTACGCGGGCGTGCCCGTGCTGGCCAGGGTCGCTGCGATCTTGCGTCCGACGAGGCCGGACTTGCCCATGCCGGTGACGATGACGCGCCCGCGACAGCCGCGGACGAGCTCCACCGCCTTCACGAAGCGGTCATCGAGCCGCTGCCGCAGAGCCGTGATGCTCTCGGCCTCGAGGCGCAGCACGCGGTCGGCCATGGCGAGGATTCGCTCGCGCTCGCTCATGCCCGCGATCTTCCGAGGCCCGAGACGATGGCGGCGATCTCGTTGAGCAACCGCGGCAGATCGTCGAGACGCAGCATGTTGGGACCGTCGGACAGCGGACGGCCATCCGCCATGGTCCGGTCCGGGTCCTCGTGAATCTCCATGAAGAGGGCGTCCACTCCCACGGACACGGCGGCCCGCGCCAGTGCCTGCACGTACTGGCGCTCGCCGCCCGAGCGATCCCCTGCCCCGCCCGGGAGCTGCACGGAATGGGTCGCGTCGAAGACCACGGGGTATCCGAAGCCGCGCATGATGGGCAGCCCGCGGAAGTCCACCACGAGGTTGTTGTACCCGAAGGACGTGCCGCGCTCCGTGAGGAGAATGCTCTCGTTGCCCGTGGAGCGGATCTTGGTCACCACGTTGCCCATGTCACGAGGGGCGAGGAACTGTCCCTTCTTGACGTTCACGGGACGCCGGGTCCGGCCACAGGTCAGGAGCAGATCGGTCTGCCGGCAGAGGAAGGCGGGAACCTGGAGCACGTCGAGCACCTCGGCGGCCGGCTCCACCTCCACGACCTCGTGAACGTCGGAGAGCACGGGGAGCCCTGTCGTCTCCTTGACCCGAGCGAGAATGCGCAGGCCTTCCTTGAGCCCAGGCCCGCGATACGAGTGCACGGACGAGCGGTTGGCCTTGTCGTAGGACGACTTGTAGATGAAGGGGACCCCGGCGTCGCTCGTGATGCGCTGCAGGCGCTCCGCCATCATGAGGGCGTGACGCTCGTCCTCGATGGCACAAGGCCCGCCGATGAGGACGAGGGGCGCGCCGCCGCCGATGGTGAGCCCCGCCACGGGAACGGCGCGCGGGGCCGCGCCTGCCGTCATGCTCCCGCCTGGTGATCCATGGCCGCGCGCACGAAGGCCGCGAAGAGCGGATGGGGCGCCCAGGGCTTGGAGCGGAACTCGGGATGGAATTGTCCGGCCACGAACCAGGGATGCCCTTCGAGCTCGATGATCTCCACCAGTTGCTTTTCCGCCCAGATCCCCGAGATTTTGAGCCCGTTCTTCTCCAGGGTGGGCAGGTAGTCGTTGTTCACCTCGTAACGATGGCGATGGCGCTCCTGGATCGCCCCTTCCCCGTAGGTCCGGGAAGCATCGCTTCCCTCGGAGAGCACCACGGGATAGAGACCAAGGCGCATGGTCCCGCCCTTGTCCGTGATGTTCCGCTGCTCGGGCAGGAGATCGATCACGTTGTGGGCAGGCCGCGGGGTGAACTCCGTGGAGTTCGCCCCGTCGAGTCCGCACACGTGACGCGCATACTCGATCACCGCGCACTGCATGCCGAGGCAGATCCCAAAGTACGGCAGGTGCCCCTCTCGCGCGTAACGGATAGCCTGGATCTTCCCCTCGATGCCGCGATCGCCGAAACCGCCAGGCACCAAGATGCCATCGAGCCCCTCCACGTGGCCGGTGAGCCCCTCGCGCTCCAGCCGCTCCGCGTCGAGCCAGACCACGTCCACCGCCACCTCGTGGGCGATGCCGCCGTGGGCCAGGGCCTCGTAGAGGCTCTTGTAGGAATCCTTGACCTCGATGTACTTGCCCACGATGCCGATACGCACGCGGCTCCGCGGCGCCTTCACCCGGCGGACGATCTCCTCCCACCGCGAGAGATCGGCGGGCCGCACGGGCAGCCCGAGGAGCCTGCACAGGCTCTCGTCGAGCCCCTGCTCGTGGAAGGCGAGCGGCACCTCGTAGATGGTGTCCACGTCGCGGGCCGCCACTACCGCGTCTTCCTCGACATCGCAGAACAGCGCGATCTTGGACTTGATGCCGGGGGTGAGCGGGTGCTCCTTGTCCGTGCGGCAGAGGAGCACGTCGGGCTGGATACCGATGGCCCGCAATTCCTTGACGGAATGCTGGGTCGCCTTGGTCTTGAGCTCACCCGCCGCGTTGATGAAGGGGACGAGGGTGAGATGGACGTAGATTACGTTGTCCTTGCCCACGTCCTTCTTGAACTGGCGGACGGCTTCGAGGAAGGGCAGGCCCTCGATGTCACCCACCGTGCCCCCGATCTCCACGATCACGACGTCCACCCCCTCGCCTACCTTGCGGATGGAGGCCTTGATCTGGTCGGTGATGTGGGGGATGACCTGCACGGTGCGGCCGAGGTAGTCGCCCCGGCGCTCCTTTTCGATGACGGTGCCGTAGACCTTGCCCGTGGTGACGTTGTTGTCGCGGGTCATGCGCGCGCTCGTGAAGCGCTCGTAGTGCCCGAGGTCGAGATCGGTCTCGCCTCCGTCGTCGGTCACGTAGACCTCGCCGTGCTGGTACGGGCTCATGGTCCCCGCGTCCACGTTGATGTAGGGATCCATCTTGAGCAGGGTGACGCGGAAGCCCCGCGCCTCGAGTAACGAGCCGATGGAGGCGGCGGCCAGCCCCTTGCCGAGGGACGAGACCACACCGCCCGTCACGAAGATGAATTTCGGCGTCACCGAAGATCTCCTTTCATCGACAGCGCCCGCATCCAATCGGCGACGGCCGCGCGCTCATCAGAGAGCGTCCGCACGCGCCCATCGAGCCTCAGATCGCGCAGGAGTCCCAGGGCCTGGCCGACAAGCGGCCCTCGCGGCACTCCTGCGGCCACCACGTCCGCCCCGGAAGACAGCGCCCGGACGGCGTGGCCTTCGCGGAGGTACCACTCGATCTCCCGTCGCCCCGGCCGTTCGCTCGCCAGCCATGTGCCGAGCACCATCATCTCGCGAGCGGGCCGGAGCAGCTCCGCGACGCGACTCGCCCGCCGCGGCCTCATGGCGGCCAGGCGTCGAGCGAGATCACGGGCGGCGGTGGGATCGACCATCGCAGCGAGTCCGCTCGTCACGGCGAGCCGGCGGAGACATCGCTCCGCCACGGGACGCGACTGGTCGAAGAGCACGGACAGCAGCGCAAGCTCGGTGGCATCCACGGTGATGCCGCTCTCGCGCGCCCAGGAGAGGAGCGCCCGGGCTTCCGCGAAGCGCCGTCGGGTCGCCGCGGTGACGCGATACGAGGGATCCCACAGCCGAAATGCTCCCCACTCGAAAAGGAGGCCGAGAGCCCGCCAGGGCTCGCCCTCGGCCATGACCAGCTCGAGCTCGGCGAGGAGCCGCTGTCCCGAGAGGGCGGGATACGGCGCGAGCGTATAGGCCAGGGCGAGGGCGCGGCGGAAGCCCGCATCGGGGCGAAGGGAGAGCCGGGCGGCGTAGCGCGCGCCTCTCCAGATACGCGTGGGATCCTCGACCAGGCTCAGGGGATGGAGCACGCGGAGTCTCCGGGCGAGCACATCGTCGCGCCCCCCGTGAGAATCGTGGAGCCGTCCCCACGCCGAAGGCGCCAGCGCCACCGCCATGGCATTGACGGAGAAGTCGCGGCGCCCCAAATCCTCGTCGATGCCGGCGGGGGCCACCTCCGGGAGGGCTCCCGGCCGGCGGTAGCGCTCGCGGCGCGACGTGGCGATATCCACTCGCGGCAGGCGGGTGCCATCCGGGGTGGCGCCTCCCTCGATCGAGGCGGTGCCGAACGCCGTGTGGAGAACCAGGTTCCCACCCAACTCGTCGCCGAGGCGCCGGGCAAAAGCGATGCCATCCTCTTCCACGACGAAATCGAGATCGACCATCTGATCCGCGTCGCGTCCCAGCACGAGATCGCGGATCACGCCACCCGTCGCGTAGACCGCGTGGCCATTCGCTTCGCCCAGCTTGCCCGCCGCGCGCAGGAGCCAGAGCCGCGCCTCGGCGGCCGGGCCCTGGAGTCGCTCGAGCTTGGCGGCCAGGGACGCTCCGGACTCGGCCCATCGCTGGATGGCACCCACGACTCGACGGCGATCTCTCACGAGCACCATCGACGCCCCCGACCTGAAGAGTCGGCGCGCCGAGATCTCGTCGGCGCTCACGGGAAGTGACGGCACGGCCTTCCACGCGACGTCACTCCACGGCTGACGGCCGAGGGCCCACTCCCGTGCCCGCTCCAAATCGGCGACCCGGGCGGCCATCCTGGCGCCGTCCGTCACGACGGTGGCGCGGGCGGACCGAGCGGCGGCGAGGGCGCGATCGATGGAGCCACGAGCGGGCACGGTGACCGCGCGCTCGTCCAGGAGATCGCCCGCGCGGGCCACCACCTGCGGATAGCCGTGACCCGCCTTGGCCACGGCGCTAGCTCGCCCGGCTCACTGCGCGCGGGTGAAACTTGCGATACATCGCGCGCACCGCGGAGGATGGCAAGTGGGTGTAGATCTGCGTCGTGGCGATGTCGGCGTGGCCGAGCATGGCCTGCACGGAGCGCAGATCGGCGCCGCGCTCGAGCAGGTGGCTCGCGAAGGAATGCCGCAACGTGTGCGGCGACACCGCGCTCCGCACCCCCGCGCGCCGGCCCGCTCGCTTGATCACCATCCAGAGCGCCTGCCGCGACAATGGACGGCCGTAGCGGTTGACGAAGAGCGCCCCCGGATCGCCCCGCTTCACGAGGGCGGGGCGCGAGGTCGTTGCGTACCGCTCTACCCACTTGAGCGCCTGCGCCCCCACGGGCACGAGCCGCTGACGGTTGCCCTTACCGGTCGCGGTGACGTAGCCCGCCGCGATGTTGAGATCCTCGAGCCTGAGCGCCAAGCACTCGGAAGCGCGCAGGCCGGACGCGTAGAGGAGCTCCAGCATGGCGCGATCCCGCAGCCCCTCCGGCGCGGACAGATCGGGCGACTCGACGAGAGCGGCCGCGTCCTCGATGGAGAGGGTGCGGGGCAGCCGGCGAGGGGGCCGTGGCGACTCGAGATGCTCGGTAGGATCGCGCCGGATCTCGCCGGCGGCGAGGAGGAAGCGATAGAGGCCACGCACGGCCGAGAGATGCCGTGCTGCGCTGCGGGCGCCGAGCCCACGCCGGCGCAACTCGGCCAGGTACTCGCTGAGATCGCCGACCCTCACCGCTCCCACGGAACGTCCACGGCGAGCGAGGAACGCGGTGAATCCCGCGAGGTCTCTTCGGTAGGCCGCGAGGGTGTGGGGGGAGGCGCCCCGCTCCGTCTGCAGGGCGGCGAGGAACTCGCGGAGTCCGTCCATCAGTCTCTCCGGGGCCTGAACACAGCGACGCCCCGGTGGCGGCCGTTCCATCCTGCCGAGGCCGTGACCGGGGCGTACCCGACACACCGCAGAAGCATGACGAAGTCTATCACCCGCTCCCTGCTCCCGGCAAGGAGTGCCGGCCACGCACCATGCCGACGAGTGCGCGGAGCTCCGGCGCGCGCACGACGGCGGCCGCCGCCACGTACACGAGCGCGCCGGCGACGAGCGCGCCCATCGTGTACAGGGCGCCTTCCCAGCCCGCGCCCAGCCGGCCGCGCATGACCCAGCACCAAATCCACAGGGCCGCGGAAGCGAGAGACGTGCGCGCGAGCGAGGCGAGCGTCTCGCGCCCGCCGAGTGGGCCGAGGCGCTGGCGCAGGAGCCAACACAGGAGCAATAGGTTCACGTACGCGGAGAGCGAGGAGGCGAGCGCGAGCCCCGCGTGCTGGAGCGGCCACATGAGAGCCACGGCCAGGACGACGTTGGCGGCCACGGAGGCGAAACCCGCCCACATTGGCGTGCGGGTATCCCCCAGCGCATAGAAGGTCTGCGCGGCGATGCGCGTGGCGGAGAAAGCGGGCAGCCCGATCGCATAGCCGGCTAGGGCCTGCGTGGTCGCGAGGGCATCGCCCGCACTGAACTCGCCACGCTGGAAGAGCAAGCGCACGATGGGATGGCCGAGGGCGAGGAGTCCCACCGCGGCGGGCACGGCGATGAAGGCAGAGAGACGCAGGGCGAAGCCGAGCGTCTCCGTGAGCCCGCGATGCTCGCCGCGGGCGGACTGGGCGGCCATGCCCGGCAACACCGCGGTGGCCAGCGCAATGCCAAACACGCCCAGGGGAAACTCCATGACGCGATCGGCGTAGTAGAGATACGAAACCGTGCCCTGCGGCAGGAGCGAGGCGAGGAGCGTGTTGACGAGCACCGTCACCTGCACGGCGGCCAGCGCGAACACCGCAGGCCAGAGGCGCGCGGCGATGGTGCGCACGGCAGGATGCCTCCACTCGCTCGACGGGCGCAAGGGCACCCCGAGCCGCGTCAGTTCGGGAAGCTGCACGAGGAACTGCCCCGCTCCGCCCACGAGCACGCCCACGGCGAGGGAGAAGATCGGCGGAGACATCCGTTCCGCCAGGACCAGCACGGCGAGGATCATGGCGAGATTCACGACCGCGGGGCCGAGGGCGGCCGTGAAGAAGCGATGCTGAGCATTCAGGGCGCCCATAGCGAGGGCGGCCAGCCCCACGAGCAGGAGGTAGGGAAACATGATGCGGGTGAGCGATCCGGCCAGGGCGACGAGGGGAGGGTCGGCCGTCCAGCCCGGCGCCATGATGCGCACGATCCAAGGCGCCAAGAGCATGCCGAGGCCGGAGACGACGCAGAGGACGAACACGGCCATCCCGCTCACCGCTCGCACGATCCGCACGAACTCGGCGTGGCCGCCGCGATGGAGCGACTCCGTGAACACGGGAATGATGGCGGTGGAGAGCGCGCCCTCCGCGAGGAGTCGGCGGAGCAGGTTCGGGATGCGGAAGGCCACGAAGAAAGCGTCGGTGACGGGGCCCGCCCCGAAAGCGCGCGCCACTACCATGTCGCGCGCGAACCCCAGGATCCGGCTCACGAGGGTGGCGGCGCCGATGGCGCCCACCGCGCGCACCACGCCTTGATGGAGCGCGCGCTGCGTGTCGCTCACGGGGAGTTAGTCCTTGACAGTCGCGCACCTGGACGGTAGGGTCGTATGTCGCCCCGGACGCACTCGAAACTAGCCCCTGTCACAGGAGGACGGTGGTCGTGGCCAATACCAGCTCCGCCCGGAAGCGGATCAAACAAAACGAGAGGCGGCGCCTCCGCAACCGGGCGCTGCGGAGCGCCATCCGCTCGGCAGTGAAGACGGCGCGCGCCGCCGTCGCCGGCAAGGCTCCCAAGGCGGCCGAGGACGTGCACGCGGCCATCCGCGA
>DATGCY010000096.1:0-6013 GCA_035311385.1 Candidatus Methylomirabilota bacterium | reverse complement strand
TGAACAACTTCGAGGAGATCTTCCGCGCCGCGCACGCGGCCGGCATATGGACCATCGGCGTCGGCGACGGCGGCAATGAGGTCGGCATGGGCAAGCTTCGCCGCATTGTCCGGGCCCATGTGAAGGCGGGTGAGGCATGCGGCTGCGGCTGTGGCGGGGGGATCGCCGCGGAATCCGAGAGTGCCTCGCTCGTCACCGCGGTGGTGGCGAACTTCGGCGCGACGGCGATCGCCGCGTCGATGGCCATGCTCAGCGGGCAGCGCGACGTGCTCGCCGCACCGGCGCTGGAGCTCCGCGCCCTCGAAGCTTGTGCGGCGGCGGGTGGTGTCGACGGCCGGCACAACGAATGCGCCGCCTCCGTCGACGGGCTCGCCGCAGCGGCCTACGGCGCCGTGCTCACACTGATCGCCGACACCGTGGATCGCGCTCTTCTCGAAAGGGGCGGCGGATGACCATCTACGATCGGCTCGGGGTGCGACCCGTGGTGAACGCCGCGGGCACGCTGACCCGGCTCGGCGGCACGATCATGTGCGCCGAGGCGCTCGAGGCCATGCGCGAGGCGGCGCAGAGCTCGGTGGCCATCGAGGAGCTGCAGGAGGCGGCGAGCCGGGCCATCGCCGGCCACACCGGCGCCGAGGCCGCGCTCGTCACCTCGGGCGCCTTCGGCGCGCTGGCCCTCGCTGCGGGCGCCTGCATCGCGGGGCTCGACGTGCGGCGCATCAATCGCATGCCGCACCAGGGGTGGGAGCAGGGCGCGGAGATCGTGATCTGCCGTCACCAGCGGAACTCCTACGACAAAGCCTTCGAGGTGGCCGGCGCCCGTCTCGTCGAGGTGGGATTCCTCGACCGGGCTCTCGGGGTGGGCGTGCGCGAGGTCGAAGCGGAGGAGATCGAGGCGGGCATCGGCCCGCGCACGGTGGCCGTGGCCTACGTGGCGATGCAGAATGTGGGCCCGGAGCTCAGCCTGGTGGTCCAGGTGGCGCACGGCCAGCAGCTGCCCGTGATCGTAGACGCCGCCAACCAAGTGCCGCCGATCCAGAATCTGCGTCGCTTCATCGCGGATGGCGCCGATCTCGTCTGCATGAGTGGCGGCAAGGCCTTCCGCGGTCCGCAGTCGAGCGGGTTCCTTCTCGGGCGCCGCGAGCTCGTCGCCTCCGCGCTCCTGCAGCAGGTGGACATGGACGTTGCGCCCTCCTCCTGGACCCCGCCCAAGGAGTTCGTGGACCGTCCCCTCCACGGCGTGCCGCGCCACGGCTTCGGTCGCGGCTTCAAGGTGGGCAAGGAAGAGATCGCGGGCGCCGTGGCCGCTCTCGACGCGTTCGTGGCCCACGAGCCCGAGTACCAGGCGGAATGGGCGGAGCGCTGCCGGCGCTTCGCCGCCGCGCTCGGAGGCCTGTCCGGCGTGGAGGCGGTGCTCATTCCTCGCGAGACGACGGGGCGCGTGCCCCTCGTGGAGGTGGTCTTCACGCCGGCGGCGCGGGCCGCCCAGATCTCGCGCGAGCTCCGCGAGGGCGTGCCCTCGATCCATCTCAACGAGCGACGGGTGGGCGAGGGACGCCTCACCTTCAATCCCCTCGGGCTCGGCGAGGGGCAGGAAGACATCGTGGCCGCCGGCCTCCGTCGGCGGCTGGGTCATTGATCCGAAGGAGATCTCAATGGTGCGCACACTGATCACGACGGCGGCGGTGCTGGTCTCGATGCTCATGGTTACCAGCGCGTCCGGGGCGGGCATGGACAAGTGTCCGGCGCAGGGCGGCACCGTCCGCGCCGCCATGGCGGGCTCGCCGCCCACCCTCGACTTCGTCACCAGCTTCGCCGCGCAGGCGCGCGACATGGGCGTGTACCTCTACGAGGGGCTGGTCACCATCGACGCCAACTACGACGTGGCGCCGCAACTCGCGGAGAAGTGGACGGCCAGCGCGGACGGCAAGACGTACACCTTCAACCTGCGCAAAGGCGTGAAGTTCCACGACGGCAGCCCCGTCACCGCGGCGGACGTGGTTGCCTCCGTGGAGCGTTTCCGCGCGCAGTCGCCGCGCAAGGCCGATCTCTCCATGGTGAGCGGGGCGCGCGCGGTGGACCCCAACACGGTGGAGATCACGCTGTCCCAGCCCTCGGCGGCCTTCGTGCCGCTGCTCGCCTATCCCGGCCCCGCCGTGGCCATCATGCCGAAGAAGCTCATCGAGGACGTGCCGGCCGGGAAGCTGCCCCAGACCTCGATCATCGGCACGGGCCCGTACCGTCTCGCCGAGTGGGTCCCCGACAAGCACGTGCACCTGCAGCGCTTTGCCGACTACAGCCCGGCCTCCACGGACGCTTCAGGGTATGCGGGACGGCGCCTCGCCTGTGTCGAGCACATCTACTTCGTCCCCGTGCCCGAGGTGTCGAGCCGGGTGGCGGGAGTGGAGAGCGGCGACTACGACTACGGGCAAAACCTTCCCGCCGAGACCTACAAGCGCCTCTCCGCCACCACGGGGGTGAAGACCTTCATCCTCAAGCCGTATTACGAGATCTTCATGCACCTCAACACCCAGAATGGCCAGCTCAAGGAATGGAAGCTCCGCCGGGCCATCCAGGTCGGCCTGAACCAGGAGGAGATCATGCTGGCCGCGGCGGGGGACAAGGCCCTCTATCGCCTCGATCCGAGCCTTTTCTTCAAGGAGCAGTTCTGGCACTCGAACATCGGGGCCAACCGCTACAACGAGCGCGACGTGACCCGGGCCAAGGCTCTCGTGAAGGAAGGCGGCTATGACGGCTCGCCCATCCGCATCATCACGAGCAGCGATTTCCAGTTCATGTACAACGCCGCCCTGGCCACCGAGTCCCAGCTCCGCCAGCTCGGCTTCACCACGAAGCTGCAGGCCTACGACTACCCGACTATGATCGACATCTTCCGCAAGAAGCGGGCGGAGTGGGATATCTCCTACAACGCGTTTTCCATCCGCACCGACCCCGGCGGGTTCACCTTCGTGCTCAAGTCCGACTCCGGCTACCAGCCCTACGCGAGCAAGGAGGTCGACGCGCTCCTCGAGAAGGGCCTCCTCGAGCGCGACCGCAAGGCGCGGGCGAAGATCTACGAGGAGATCCAGGACCAGCTCTACAAGGACATTCCTATGATCAAGCACGGCGATCTCTTCGGGTTCGATGCCCTCCGCGAGCGCGTGGACGGCTTCGCCGTCTTCTACACGACGCCGCGCTTCTGGAACGTGTGGGTCAAGGACAAGCGCTGACGGCATGACCCGCGTGCTCGCCGGGCGGGTGGCCTCGCTCGGCTTCGTGCTGTGGCTGGTGACCATCATCGCCTTCGTGCTCATCCGGCTCGCTCCAGGCGATCCGTCTGCGGTGATGCTGGGATCGGACGCGACGCCGGCCGCGGTGGCAGAATTCCGCGCCCGGTACGGGCTCGATCGTCCCATCGCCGTCCAGTATCTCGCCTGGCTCGGCCACGTGGTCCGCGGCGACCTGGGCAATTCCATCTATCTGGGGCGGCCCGTGACCACGGCCATTCTCGAGCGACTGCCCGTGAGCCTCACCCTGACCCTGACCGCCTTCGTGATTGCCATCGTGCTCGGGATCACCCTCGGCCTCGTCGCTGCGTACTGGCACGATACCTGGGCCGATCGCGCGGTCTCCGCGGTGGCCGCCCTCGGACTGTCCTTGCCGTCGTTCTGGCTCGGCATCTGCCTCATCTATCTCCTGGCCGTCCGCTGGCCCCTCCTGCCCTCGGGCGGTTTCGTCGAGCCCTGGCGCGACCCGCCTGCGGGCTTGCGGCACCTGCTCCTGCCCGCCTTCGCCCTGGGCTATCTACAATCGGGGCTCATCGCCCGCATGACTCGCGCGTCGATGCTCGACGCGCTCCGTGGCGATTTCGTGAGAACGGCGCGCTCGAAGGGTGTGGGCGAGCTCTACGTGGTCGTCAAGCACGCCTTCCGCAACGCCGTCATCCCCGTGCTCACCGTGTCGGGTATCGCGCTCGCCGTTCTCTTCGGCGGCGCGGTGGTGATCGAGACGGTCTTCACCCTGCCCGGGGTGGGTCGGCTTCTCGTCAACGCGGTGGTGCGGCGCGACTATCCCGTGGTCCAGGGCACGCTGCTTCTGGTCGCCGCCTGGTACGTGGTGGTCAACATCGCGGTCGACCTCCTCTACACGCTCAGCGACCCCCGCGTGCGACTGCGGACGTCGTGAGCTGTGGCTCGGCAGACGGCGCGGCGATGGCGCGGCCTCGGGCCGGCCGCGGACCTCGCGCTGGCCGGCCTCGTCCTTCTCGTGGTCTTCATCGTGGCCGGACCGTGGGTCTACCCAGTTTCGCCCACGCTGGTGTCGGGGAGCTCACGGCTCCAGCCGCCGTCGTGGGAACATCCGCTCGGGACCGATCAGCTCGGGCGCGAGGTGCTCGCTCGCGTGATGGCGGGGGGCCAGCAGTCGCTGCGGGTGGCGACTCTGACCATGGCGTTCACGGTGGTGGCGGGCAGCGTGCTCGGCCTCCTCGCCGGGGCCGTGCGCTCGCTCGACAATCTCCTCATGCGGATCAGCGACGCCTTCCTCGCTCTGCCCGCGGTCATCCTCGCCATCGCCCTCATGGCCGTGCGCGAGCCGAGCGAGGGCAACGTGGTGCTCGCCCTCGTCGTGGTCTACACGCCCCGCGTGGCGCGCGTGGTGCGCGGCAAGGCGCTGCTGATCCGGGAGATGCCCTACGTGGAGGCGGCGCACGCGCTGGGCGCACGGCTGAGCCGGGTCGCTCGCCAGCATATCCTGCCCAATGCCACGCCGGAGCTCATCGTGCAGGCGACCTTCATCTTCGGCTACGCCATCCTCGACGAGGCGACGCTGTCCTTCCTCGGGGTGGGTCCGCCCCCGCCCGCGCCGTCATGGGGCAACATGCTCGCCGAGGCGCGCTACCTCGTGCGGGATGCGTTCTGGATCAGCTTCTTCCCCGGCCTGCTCATCGGGCTGGCCGTCCTCGCTGCCAATATCCTGGGCGATGGTCTCAGAGATCGGTACGATCCTCGGAAAGGTGAATGACCTCATGAGCGACAGGGAGCGGAGCGAGTACTTCCTCGAGCGGCTGGTGGCGGTGCCCAGCGTCTCGGGTGACGAAGGGGCGGTGGTAGGAGTGTGCGAGAAGCTTATGGCCGAGGTGGGCTTGTCCACGCGCCGGCGTTCCTGCGTGGGCGTCGACGGCGCGGTGAACGTCGAAGGCGTGCTCGGCTCGGCCCGGCCCAAGCTCTGCATCGCGGGACATGTGGACACCATTCCCTTCGATGGGATGACCGTGAATCCCCTCGGCGAGCGCCGCAACGGCCGCTACTATGGGCGCGGCACCACGGACATGAAAGGCGGGCTGGCCGCGGTGCTCGCCGCCGTGGATCGCCTGGTGCGCGGTGCCGCGCGGCTCCATGGGCAGCTCGTGGTGGTGGGCACGGCCAGCGAGGAGACCCTCAAGTGCGGCGGCTACCAACTCGCCCAGGACCACCGCGACGCGGACGGCGTGGTGTGCGCGGAGCCGTCGGATGGCCGAGTGGCCGTGGCGGCCACGGGCAGCCTCGCCCTGAGGCTGGATGCCTACGGCACGGGGGCGCACAGCAGTGTGCCGGGCGGCGGCGGCAACGCAATCCTCGGCGCGCATGCGGCGGCCAAGGCGGTGGTCGATGCGCTGACGGAGACCGTCGACGTGCGCTACGTCGGACCGCGCCGTCGTGCCGTCAACGTGGGCGTGGTGCGCGGCGGCATCGCGCAACCGGTGGTGCCGCAGCGCTGCACCGTCTGGCTCGACGTGCGCTATTTCGTCGGGGAGACGGCGGGGGGTCTCATGCAGCGGGTGGAGGCGGCTTGCCGCCAGGCCGTGGCGGAGATGCCGGGCGTGCGGGTGGAAGCGAGCCAGCAGCGTCTCGACTACGAAGGGCGACCGTACGAGCGGGGGACCTGGGGCGATTTCATCCACGTGGAGCGCGGCATGAAGGCCTTCGCCACCGATCCTGCCAGCTCCGTGGTGCGGGTGTTCCGCGAGGCCGTC
>DATGCY010000095.1:0-2441 GCA_035311385.1 Candidatus Methylomirabilota bacterium | reverse complement strand
GCCCGGGTCGGCAGTCTCATCCTCGACGGCAGTCTTGACGGGCAGCTCGCACGGATCCGCGAGCGGCTGGTGAGAGGCTAGGCATGATCAAAGCGGAAGAGATCAGCGAGATCATCAAGAAGCAGCTCCAGGGCTACGAGGCCGAGGTCGACCTCCAGGAGGCCGGCCGCGTCATCGAGGTGGGCGATGGCATCGCGCGCATCTACGGCCTGCAGGGCGCCATGGCCGGCGAGCTCCTGCAGTTCCCCGGCGACGTGTTCGGGCTCGTGCTCAATCTCGAAGAGGACAATGTCGGCGCCGTCCTCCTAGGCTCCGACACGCTCATCAAGGAGGGGGACACAGTCACGCGCACCAAGCGCATCGCGCAGGTGCCCGTGGGCGAGGCCCTCGTCGGCCGCGTCGTCAATGCCCTCGGCCAGCCGGTGGATGGCAAGGGCCCCATCGCGACGACGGAGTTCCGTCCTCTCGAGCGCTACGCCCCGGGCGTGGTCGACCGTCGCTCCGTGAAGGAACCGCTCCAGACCGGGCTCAAGCCCATCGACGCCATGATCCCCATCGGGCGCGGCCAGCGCGAGCTCATCATCGGCGACCGCGGCACGGGCAAGACCGCCATCGGCGTCGATACGATCATCAATCAGAAAGGCCAGGACATGTTCTGCTTCTACGTGGCCATCGGCCAGAAGCGGTCCACCGTGGCCCAGGTGGTGAAGATCCTCGAGGACACGGGCGCCATGGCCTACACGACGGTGGTGATCGCCTCGGCCTCCGAGGCTGCGCCCTTGCAGTACCTCGCGCCCTACGCGGGCTGCGCCATGGCCGAGTACTTCCGCGACTCTGGCCGCCACGCCCTCTGCATCTACGACGACCTGTCCAAGCATGCCACGGCGTACCGGCAGCTTTCGCTGCTCCTCCGCCGCCCGCCGGGCCGCGAGGCGTATCCGGGTGACGTGTTCTACCTTCATTCGCGCCTGCTCGAGCGCGCGGCCAAGCTGAACGATAAGCTCGGCGGCGGCTCGCTCACCGCGCTGCCCATCATCGAGACGCAGCTCGGCGACGTGGCGGCGTACATTCCCACCAACGTCATCTCGATCACGGACGGCCAGATCTACCTCGAGTCCGACCTCTTCTACTCGGGCGTGCGGCCCGCCGTGAACGTGGGTCTCTCCGTCTCCCGCGTGGGCGGCTCCGCCCAGATCAAGGCCATGCGCCAGATCGCGGGTAAGCTACGCCTCGACCTCGCTCAGTATCGTGAGCTGGCCGCCTTCGCCCAGTTCGGGTCCGACCTCGACAAGGCGACCCTGCAGCAGCTCGCGCGAGGCCAGCGCATGGTGGAGCTCCTGAAGCAAGGGCAGTACACGCCGCTGCCCGTCGAGAAGCAGATCGCCATCATCTTCGCGGGCGGGCAGGGGATGCTCGACGATCTCCCGGTGGAGGAGGTGCGGCCCTTCGAGGAGTTCCTCTACCCGTACCTCGAGCGAAAGCATCCGCAACTCCTGGGCGACATCGCGAACAAGAAGGAGCTGGGCGACGAGCTGCGCGAGGCCCTCACGAAGGCGGTGAGCGCAGCCAAAACCGAGTTCGCGAGCTCGCGAGGCATCAAGGCGGCCTGAGACCGCGGAGCCATGCCGACCCTTCGTGACATCCGGCGACGGATCCGGTCCGTCGAGTCCACGCAGAAGATCACCAAGGCCATGAAGCTCGTGGCCGCGGCGAAGTTCCGCCGCGCGCAGGCGCGCCTCCTCGAGGCCCGGCCCTACTCTACTAAGATCGGTGAGCTGGTCGACGGACTCGTGGCGCGGACGGCGGGGCAGGAGACGCACCCGCTGCTCGTCGCGCACAGCACGACCAGGAAGCGGCTGGTGGTGATCACCTCCGACAGGGGCCTCTGCGGCGCCTTCAACTCGAACGTACTGCGCGAGTCGCTCCGATTCCTGCGGGACGCCGACCAGGTCTCGGTCAGCCTGGTGGTGGTCGGGAAGAAGGCGCGCGATTTCTACCGACGGCGTCCGTTCACCATCAAGTCCGAGATGCTGGGCATCTTCGAGCGCCTCGCCTATTCGCACGCCCAGGAGCTGGCCAGCGGGCTGATGCGCGATTTCCTCGCCGACGAGGTCGACGAGGTCCATCTCCTCTACAATGAGTTCCACTCGGTGGCAGTGCAGCGACCTGTGCATCGCCAGCTCCTTCCCCTGGGTGCCTCCGAGGCGGGGGAGGAGAAAGACGGCAAGGAGAGGACGCCGGAGCAGTACATCTACGAGCCGAGCCCCGAGGTCATCTTGGCCTCGCTCCTCCCGCGCCATGTGACCATCCAGGTGTATCGCGCGCTCATGGAGTCGGCGGCGGGGGAGAACGGTGCCCGCATGACGGCCATGGAGTCTGCCTCCAAGAACGCGCGCGAGATGATCAATGTGCTGACCATCCAGTTCAACAAGGCGCGCCAG
>DATGCY010000094.1:0-10667 GCA_035311385.1 Candidatus Methylomirabilota bacterium | reverse complement strand
GGATAGCCCAGCGCGGTGAGAGCCATGGGCAGGCTCTGGTTGATGATCTTGAAGTAGCCGCCGCCCGCCAGCTTCTTGAACTTCACGAGAGCGAAGTCCGGCTCGATGCCCGTGGTATCGCAGTCCATCACGAGGCCGATGGTGCCCGTGGGGGCCAGGACCGTCACCTGCGCGTTGCGGTAGCCGTGAATCTGTCCGAGCTCGAGAGCCCGGTCCCACGTCTCGCGGGCGGCCTCGAGTAGCCGCTGTGGGCAGCGGACGGAATCGATGCCCTTGGGCGTGATGGTGAGGCCTTCGTAGTCGCTGGCCGGCGCATTGTAGGCGGCGCGGCGATGGTTGCGGATCACGCGCAGCATGTGCGTGCGGTTCTTCGCGTAGCCGGGGAAGGGGCCGAGGTCCTTGGCCATCTCCGCCGAGGTCGCGTAAGCCTCGCCGTGCATGATGGCGGTGATGGCGCCGCAGATGGCCACCGCCTCTGCGGAGTCGTAGGGGATGCCGCTCCGCATGAGCACCGTGCCCATGTTGGCGTAGCCCAGGCCGAGCGTGCGGAAGTCCCAGCTCTTCTGGGCGATCACCGGGCTCGGATATGCCGCCATGAGCACGCTGATCTCGAGCACCATTGTCCAGAGACGACAGGCGTGGCGGAATCCCTCCACGTCGAAGGCGCCGTCCGGCCGCAGGAACTTCACGAGGTTGACAGAGGCGAGATTGCACGCCGTGTCGTCGAGGAACATGTACTCCGAGCACGGATTGCTGGCGTTGATGCGCCCGTCCTCGGGGCAGGTGTGCCACTCGTTGATGGTGGTGTCGTACTGCACGCCGGGGTCGGCGCAGGCCCAGGCGGCGTAGGCGATCTCGCTCCAGATATCCGCGGCGGGAATCGTCGCGGAGACCTTGTTGTCGGTGCGGCGCTTGAGCTGCCATTCGCCGCCCTCGTCGAGCACCTCGAAGAACCCGTTCGGCACGCGAATGGAGTTGTTGGAGTTCTGGCCGGCGACGGTGAGGTAGGCCTCGCTGTCCCAGTCGGTGTCGTACTCGGGGAAGACGATCTCCGTCACGCCGGAGGCGGCGAGCTGGAGCGTCTTCTGGATGTAGGCCTCGGGCACGAAGGCCGCGCGCGCCTCGCGCATCGCCGCTCGGAGACCGGGGTTCTGCTTCGGATCCGTCTGGATCTGGTCGCCCACGCTCGTGGCCTGGAGCACCGCTTGGAGCCGGCGCTTGCCGAGCCGGGAGCCAGCGACGAGGGCCGCCACCTTCTGCTCCTCCACGACCTTCCAGCGGATGAACTGCATCACGTCGGGATGGTCGAGGTCGAGGCAGACCATCTTAGCCGCCCGACGTGTCGTCCCCCCGGACTTGATCGCTCCTGCCGCGCGGTCGCCGATCTTGAGAAAGGACATGAGGCCGGAGGACTTGCCACCGCCTGAGAGTGGCTCGTTCTCACCGCGCAGCGAGGAAAAGTTGGAGCCGGTGCCCGAGCCGTACTTGAAGATTCGGGCCTCGCGCGTCCAGAGGTCCATGATGCCGCCGTCGTTGACCAGATCGTCGGCCACGGACTGGATGAAACACGCGTGAGGTTGCGGGCGCTCGTAGGCGCTGGTGGCGCGCGTGAGTGTACCGGAGTCGGGATCCACGTAGTAGTGGCCCTGGGCGGGGCCGGAGAGGCCGTAGGCGTAGTGAAGGCCCGTGTTGAACCACTGCGGCGAGTTGGGGGCGGCGATCTGGGCCGCCAGCATGTGGCAGAGCTCGTCGTAGAAGGCGCGCGCGTCAGCCGGGGAGTCGAAGTAGCCGTAGCGCTCGCCCCAGTGGGTCCAGCAGCCGGCCATCCGGTGGAAGACCTGCCGGGCGTCCCGCTCGCCCCCGATCACAGGCTGCCCCTCCTTGTCCAGGAGCGGCCGGTGGTCGGGGCCGATCTGCGGCACCCCCGACTTGCGGAAGTACTTCTGGGCCATGATGTCCACCGCCACCGAGGACCACTCGGCCGGCGCGGCGATGCCTTCCTGGCGGAAGACCGTGGTGCCGTCCGGGTTGCGGATCTCCGAGGTCCGCTGAGCGAACTCGATGCCGGCGTAGGGACTCTGGCCTTCCGCAGTGAAACGACGGGAGATTCTCATGCATGCCTCCTCTTCTGGACACTGCCCCGTGCGGTTTCGGGTCCTACCTATCCTCTGTCGTCGCGGCCCAGCCGGGAGAAGCCCTTCCACACGAAAAAGCTGCTCCGGCTTGCGTTTCGCCTCCAGGGGGTCTCCGAGAGACCAGCTGAGCGTGAGGCACAACATATTGTGGGTGTCACACTCAAGTCAACCTTTATTTGGTGCTCGCAGATTGAGGACTGTTAGCGCGGTGCGTTGTCGGGCGGGAGACCTGCGAGACCTACAATGAAAGGGAGATGCGATGGCTCGTCGACGGCTACAACGTGATTCGGCGCGCGCCGAAGCTGGCCTCGCGCGAGCGAGAGAGCCTCGAAGCGGGGCGCCGCGCGCTCTGCGCGCTCCTCGCGGACGTCGCGCGCTACTCGCCCGACACCTTCACCGTGATCTTCGACGGCGCGGAGACGGGAGGACGCACTGTCGGCGGCGCCGGCGTCACGGTGATCTTCTCCAGCGCGCGCGAATCAGCCGATCACGTGCTTGCGAAGATGGCGCGCGAGGGCGGCGCGGTGGTGTCCAACGACCGCGAGGTGGGCAGACTCGCGGAGCGGGCGGGCGCCATCGTGGTCACCACCGATCAGTTCCTTGCGAGGATCGAGCGCGCTCGGCATCTGCCGCACGTGGAGGAGACCGACGAGGAGTCACACAAGGAGGAGGACGACGAGCCCGCGCGCGGCCCTCGCAAGGCGGGCAATCCGCGGCGGCTCAGCAAGAAGCAGCGGGCAGCGAAGCGAGCGCTCGGCCGGCTCGATCCGGGTCGCTTCTGACAGAGCGCGCTCTCCTCGCTCCGAGGAGAGCAGAGGCGGGCCTAGCGCCTTTCCCTGCCTTCGTTGATCAGCCGAGCGCGCCGCTGGAGGTAGCCGTTGCGAACGGAGCTGTAGAGGTCGACCGTCGACTCCTCGATGCCCTGGAAGAGATCGAGGTTGAGCGAGCGATCGTTCACCGTGTCACCCAGCTTCATGGCGAGGGCGTCGGGCCAGAACGGAATGTAGTAGTAGAGCGGATGCATCGCCCCATCCACACCGTAGCCGATGCCATCACGCACGGTGAGCGGCGGCAGGAAGGGTAGCACGAGGTAAGGCCCGGGCCCCACGCCCCAGATCCCGAGCGTCTGTCCGAAGTCGGCGCGCTGCCGCTCCAGCCCCATCTCCTGTCGCGCGACGTCGAACAGCCCGCCGATGCCGAGCGTGGAGTTGATGATGAAGCGGCCCATCTCCTTGGTCGCGTCGAGCAGCCTCCACTGCAGGATCTTGTTCACGAACCGCGAGGGCATCCGCAGGTTGGTGAAGGCGTTGTCGATCATGGTCTGGAACATGTCGGGCACGACAAAGTTGTAACCTTGGGCGACCGGCTTGAGGACGTACTTGTCCAGATTGTAGTTGAACGTGAACATCTTCTCGTTGAACTTCTCCCAGGGGTCCCACTCCTCGACTTCGGCATCGGCCGGACCCGCATCAGGCGTCCCCCTGAGGGCGGCGTCGGCGGGACCGGACAGCGCCACCACCCACTCGGGAGCGTTCTTGGCCGTGATGGGTTCGTAGTCGATGGACACGCTCGGCAGGGACGTCGGCGTCTCGCTGGCGCTCACCGCGACCTCGACGGGAGTCGACGTCGTCTCCCTAGACGGGGAAGGGGCCGTCGTCTCAGCAGAGGCTGTGGTTTCGGTGGCCGTCGGGGGCTGGGTAGGCTCGGCAGCGAGCGCCGCCACCGGTGGCCGTGAGGCCAGCAGCGAACTTTCGCTCAGGAGGCTCGACGAGAGCGAGCCACAGCCGCCGAGAGCACACGCAAGAACGGCAACGACGACGACCAGCGGCCAGACACCCGAACTGGAGCGCACCGTGTCTCCTCTTTCCCGGGACAGAGCCGCGGAACGGGACCTCACCTGCTTGAACCTATTTGCACACGGGGCCGAGAGTAGCCTGAAAAGGGCTTGAGACGCCAGCCCTTTTTCTTACTGTTAGATCGCTGACTCGACCGCGGCTGGGAGCATCGCTCGGTCTCCGGCCTCCCGACGAGCCGGCCGGAGGCCAAGGAAAGACCAAGCAAGGGGGGTGCCACAGGATGGTACTCCAGCGCCCCGCCTCTATCGTCCTGTCAGATAATGCCTTCCCGGAGAGTGATCCAGCATAGGTGATCGGGGCCTTAACGGTGAGCCGGCGTGAATTGTCAGATTCCTCTCGTGGACTGCCCAAACTCGAAGGAAAGCGCCCGCTTCAGGTCCTGAGACGAGAATGGGGGTGGGTGGGACAGACGCCCACCCGATCCCCCATATGTTCGT
The DNA here is from genome assembly GCA_035311385.1 of Candidatus Methylomirabilota bacterium. Classification (GTDB taxonomy): domain Bacteria; phylum Methylomirabilota; class Methylomirabilia; order Rokubacteriales; family CSP1-6; genus AR37. Next base: position 6,239 of record DATGCY010000094.1, on the reverse strand, counting down.
GCGCAACTCGCGTTGCGCGTCCCGGCAAGAGTCGGGACCATCTTTGTCCGTCGCCGACGCCGCCGGAGATCGTGTCGATCTCGGCGGCGCCTATACGTAGCCCGGTGGAGTGTCCATCGTGGTCTTATGAAAGATCCGTTGGTCTCCGCTGTCAAGACCCTGCTGAGCAGCCTCGTCATGAGACCCGACATGATGTCGCCCCGCGTATGATCTGGTGACAGATGGTCAGCCGAAACCCTCGCGCACTCGTCGTGGTCGGCCTCACGGCGGCAGCTCTCGCGCTCCTCCTGGGTTCTCTGGCGGCGCGCGTGGGACGACCGTATCCGGGTTTCTTCGTCGCCCCGGACTATCGCGTGTTCCCCGTTGAGGCCGGCGTTCCGCTCGAGTGGGGCGACCGCATCGTCGGTGTGGATGGGCGCTCGCCCACCACGCTCGAGGCGCGCATGGCCGCCGACGAGAAGCCGGTGCGCTACGAGATCGAGCGGAGCGGGCGCCGCGCGACGTACGAGGTCGCGCCGCGACCCTTCACCTGGCCACTCCTCCTGAGCCACTTCGGCATCTTCTTCGCGATCTCCGTGACCATGCTCGCGGTGGGGGTGGCCGTGTTCGCCCAGAACCCGCGCGCCCGTCCCAATCGCAACTTCCTCATCTACATGTGCCTCTGGGCCGTCTCCAATGTGGCGGTGCCGGGAGCCGTGCTCGCCTCGAGCCGCTTGGCCGCCTGCCTGGTGGGCTTCATCTCCATCGTGCTGTCCGTCCACGGCTGGGTGTTCTTTCTCACCTATCCAGTGAACCCGTCGCGAGAGGCGTGGCTGGAGCGCCATCGCGTCATCCCCCTGCTCTATACGTGCGCGCTGATGCTGGGCAGCCTCGCCGCGCTGACCTTCGTGGCGCTGACCACCCTGGCGCCGGAGATGCTCGCCGACGGCTGGGTGTACCCGGCGTCGGTGGCGACGCTCTTCACCCTCGCCGCCATTTCCTTCCCCATCAAGATCGCCGCGCTACTCGACACGCGCCGCCGTGCCGACTCGCCGCTCGTGAACCAGCAAATCACCGTGCTCCTCCTCGGCATCGGCTTCGGGTTGGGGGGCTGGCTCGCCTTCATGCTCGCTCCGCTTTCCCAGATCTATCGCGGCCCGTTCGATCCGCAATGGGGCTCCGCCCTCGTGCTCCTCTATCCCCTGTCCATCGCCTACGCCACCGTGCGCTATCGCCTGTTCGACGCCACCGTGGTGATCCGGCGCTCCGTGGTCTACGCGGCGCTGGCCGGCCTCATTACGGCCGCCTACGCTCTTGCCATCGCGGGGGCCAACCTTCTCCTCGCCCAGGCAAGCCTCGCGCAGTCCACCTGGTTCTCCGCGGCATTCATGTTCGCGGTGGCGCTCGCCTTCAATCCGGTTCGCGAGCGTCTGCGCCGGCTCGTGGACCGGACCTTCTTCCGCGAGCGCTACGACTACGCCCGCACCATCGGTGCCCTCGCCCGCTCGATGTCGAGCCTCCTCGATCTGGGCGAGATCGAGCGGCGGCTCACCACCACCATCGAGACGGCCATGCACGTGGGCCACGCCCGGCTGGAGGTCGGCGCTCCGGGCGGTGCGCTCGAGCCCGCGCTGCGCCAGGCCTCGGGCGCGCTCTCTCGCTATCAGCTCGCCGCCGATCCGCGCTTCGCTGAGGTCGAGGGCGGCGCCCTCGGCGCCTACGCGGCGATGAGGGCTGAGGTGCTGGTGCCGCTGCGCTTCCAGCAGGAGATCCGCGGCCTCCTCGTCTTAGGGGCCAAGCGCTCCGAGGCGCCCTACACGGCGGAGGACCTCGAGCTCCTCGAGACGCTCGCCGATCAGACCGCGGTGGCGGTGGCCAACGCCGAGGCGCATCAGCAGGTGCTCGACTACGCGCGCCAGCTCGAGCGGAGCCTCCTCATCCGCGGCAGCCTCGCCAAGTTCGTGCCCCAGCGGGTACGGGAGCTCATCGAGGAATCGCCGGAGGCGCCCTCCCTCGACAAGCGGGAGACGGACGTGAGCGTGCTCTTCGCCGACATCAGCGGCTACACGCGGCTGTCCTCGCGTCTGGCCCCCGACGATCTCGACGCCCTCGTGCAGCGGTACTTCGGGGCCTTCCTCGACGAGATCGTCAAGCACGGGGGCGACGTCAACGAGACGGCGGGCGACGGGCTCATGGTGATCTTTCACGAGGGCGATCACGCCCGGGCCGCGGTCGATGCCGCGCGGGCCATCCATCGGCGCGCCGCGGAGATCGGGGCGGAGCTCGCGCACCGCTTCGACCCGCTGCGGATGCACATCGGCGTGAACACCGGCCCCGCTCTCCTGGGCGCGACCAAGATCGAGGGGCGCGCGGGTACGCGCTGGACCTATACTGCATCCGGCATGACGACCAACATCGCGGCGCGGCTTGCCGCACAGGCTCAAGGCGGCGAGATCGTGCTCTCCGAGAATACCCGCGCGCGTCTCTACGGCGACCTCGCGCTCGAGGAGATGGGTCTGCGCGAGCTCAAGGGCGTGGAGCGGCCCGTGCCGCTGTACCGGCTGCGGTAAGCTCGTGACGCCCGCCGCTCTCCGCCATCTCGGTAACCGGGACCCCGTGATGCGCGCGCTCATCCGCCGGGTCGGACCGTGTACCATGCGCATCCGGCGGACCTGGTCGCCTTTTCAATCACTCGTGCGCGCGGTGGTCTACCAGCAGCTTCACGGCCGCGCCGCCGCCGCCATCTTCGAGCGCCTCGTGGCTCTCTTCGGCCGCGACGGCTTTCCGACCCCGGAGCAGATCCTCGCCATGAGCCCGCGCCGGATGCGGAAAGCGGGGCTGTCCAGGGCGAAGGTGCGGGCCATCAAGGACATCGCGAGAAAGGCGGCGGACGGTACCATTCCCACGCGACGGGCGGTGGTGAGGCTCGCCGACGACGAGATCATCACGCGCCTCACCGAGGCGCGCGGCGTGGGGCGGTGGACGGTGGAGATGATGCTGATGTTCACCCTTGGGAGGCCGGACGTACTGCCCGTGGACGACTACGGCGTGCGCTACGGCTATCGCATGGCATACGGCCTCAAGGCGCTGCCCACGCCCAAGGCTCTCATGGAGTTCGGCGAGCGCTGGCGCCCCCATCGCACCACGGCCTCGTGGTATCTCTGGCGCGCCGCGGAGCAGGCGCGGGCCGCCGCCCTCAAGCCGCGCCCCGCGGCTAAGTCACGCGCCGGGAAGCGAGCCGCGAAGCGCGGGACGGAGCTGGTCCGCTAGCGGGAGATGGTAGGCCGCTCGATTCCGTAGTCGGTGGCGTCGACCCAGAGCCGTCCCTCGGCGAAGCGCGTGGAGCGGAACGGTGTCAGGTCCGCCGTCTCCGGCTTGCCCTTCACGATCCACTCGGCGAGACATCGGCCGATGGCGGGCGAGGTTTTGAACGACGTGCCCGAGTCGCCCAGCATCACGAAGAGTCCGGGCACGGAGGGGATCTGATCGATGATGGGCCGCCCGTCCGGGCTCATCATGATCATCCCCGCCCACCCCCCGCGCATGGTGGCGCGCTCGAAGGCGGGCAGGCGCGCGGCGAGGGCCTCGCGACAGAGGGCGACGTAGGCTTCATCCACCCCCTCGTCGTACTTGTCGGGATCGGCGTGTCCCGCCCCGAGCTCGACGCCGATGAGTGTGCTCGCGCCTCCCTCGGGGCGGATCCAAGCAGCCCGCGTGGCGTCGATGAGGGCGGGATGGCGACGCGTGAACCCTTCGGGCCAGCGGAAGATCGAGACTTGGATCCGATACGGAGTGAGTCCGAAGTCGAGGCCGAGGGGTGCCAAGAGTCGCCCCGCCCACGCGCCCGGCACGGCCACTGCCACGGGAGCAGCGATGCGGCCGCGCGAGGTCTCCACGCCGGCCACGCGTCCGCCCTCCACCACGATGCGGAGCGCCTCGCATTCCGTCTCCACGGTGGCGCCGAGGCGCCGCGCCGCCTCCGCGAAGGCGAAGGTGGTGGCGCTGGGATCGGCGAAGCCCGACCGGGGCTCCCACGCCGCGCCTCCCACGTCGTCCGCGCGCACGCCGGGGACGATGTCTCGGAGCTCCTCCCTCGATACGAGGCGCGTATCGATGCCGAGGCGTTGCTGCATGGCCACGTTGGCCGCGAGCGCCTCGGCGTGGGCGGGGCCCACGATCTGCACGAAGCCCGGCGCCTCGAAGCCGCAGTCCCCGCCCACCGCGGCGTCGAAGTCACGGAAGATCTTGAGACTTTCCCAGGCGAGCCGAGACTCTGCCTCGTTGGTGTAGTGCATGCGGACGAGCGCGCCCGACTTGCCGGTGGCTCCAGCGGCGAGGGCGCGGCGCTCGAGGAGGGTGACGCGCCTTACGCCGAGACGCGCCAGGTTGAAGGCGGTGCTCGTGCCGTTGACGCCGCCGCCGATGACGACCACGTCTGCACTCGTCATGGCGGGATTGTGACACGCTTGACACGCCTCACGGAAGGCCCTATAACTTCGCCACACACCGCTGTGCAATTTCTGTTTGACCGAACCGACCCAACGGAGGAGCAATCGATGGAGCTTACTCGACGAGAACTGCTCAAGAGTGCGGCGGCGCTGACTGCCGCGGGAACGATGTCCCAGGCACTCCCGGGGAGAGCGCAGGCACAGACCACCCAGAAGAAGGACTTGGTGGTCGCCCAGGGCGGCGACATCTCCAAGCTCGATCCGCACTTCAGCACCTCGTCCAACGACATCCGTTGGAGCTTCAACATCTTCGATAACCTGACGAGCCGCCATCCCGACGGCAAGCTCTATCCGGGCCTCGCCCTGGAGTCGAAGCTCCAGAGTCAGACCGTGTGGACGTTCAAGCTCCGCCAGGGAGTGAAGTTCCACAATGGTGATCCCTTCACCTCCGCCGACGCCAAGTTCAGCATCGAGCGCACCTACGATCCCAACGTGAAGACCATGGTCGCCACGGTGTTCACCACCATTGACAAGATCGAGGCGCCCGATCCCTATTCGCTGGTCGTCCACACCAAGAAGCCCGATCCGCTCCTACCCGCGCGCCTGGCCTTCTACGGCGGCCAGATCGTGCCCAAGAAGTACCTGGAGTCCGTGGGCAACGATGCGTTCAACGCCAAGCCCGTCGGCACCGGCCCCACGCGCTTCGTCTCCTGGGTCAAGGACGATCGGCTCACCCTCGACGCCAATCCCGACTACTGGGGCGGCAAGCCCGATTTCGACAAGCTCATCGTGCGCTCCATCCCGGAGACGGCGCCGCGGGTGGCTGCCCTCCTCAAGGGCGAGGTCGACGTCATCACGCAGCTCCCCCCCGACCAGGAAGATCGCGTGACGGCCAATGCCGCCACTCGCGTGGAGGGCGCGCTCTACGCAGGCCTCTACGTTCTCGGCGTCAACAGCAAGCGGCCGCCCCTCGACAATCCGCTGGTCAAGCAGGCGCTGTCGCTGGCCATCGATCGCGATCTGATCGTGAAGGAGCTGTGGAAGGGGCGCGGCATCGTCCCGAGTCAGCCCATTGCCAAGGGCGATAGCTTCTTCGATCCCAAGCTGCCGCCGCTCGCCTACAACCCCCGGGAAGCGCGGGAGCGGCTCAAGAAGGCCGGCTACAAGGGCGAGGAGATCTTCATCGAGACCACGGTGGCCTACGTCTCGCAGGACAAGCCCATGGCTGAGGCCATCGCAGCCATGTGGAAGGACGTGGGCGTCAACGTCAAGGTCGAGGTGATCGAGTTCTCCGTGCGCGCCCAGAAGAACCGCGAGAAGAGCTTCAAGGGGGTGTTCTGGTCCGACCCGACGTCGACCCTCGGCGACCCGGACGGCATGATGTGGCGCCTGCTCGGGCCGGGCGGGCCGCAAGACTACTGGCGCGAGTCCAAGTTCGACGAGCTGGGGGCGGCCGCGCGCTTCTCCGTCGACGAGAAGTTCCGGGCCGACGCCTATGCGCAGATGACCAAGGTCTTCCTCGAGAACTTCCCGTGGCTGCCCATCATCCAGCCTTACGAGGACTACGGGCTCCAGAAGTACGTGGAGTTCACGCCGAATCCCAATCAGCAGTTCGAGATCCGGCGCTTCAACTTCAAGTTCCGCCGGCGTAGGACCGTCCCCACCCGCGCCCTCGCTCCCTTCGGGGAGAGGGCGCGGGTGAGGGGGATTTCCCCTCATGCGCGGACTGGCTCCGTTCCTCGCCCAGCGGCTCTTCCGCGCCCTCGTCGCGCTCTGGCTCGTCTCCACCGTGGTCTTCGTGGTCATGCGCCT
>DATGCY010000093.1:0-5817 GCA_035311385.1 Candidatus Methylomirabilota bacterium | reverse complement strand
ATGGACATGAAGGAGCGCGTGCAGCTTCTCGACCGCGAGGGCATGGCCAAGGCGGTGCTGTATCCCACGCTGGGCCTCCTGTGGGAAGCCGAGCTGTTCGACCCCGAGCTCTCGAGCGCATACTGCCGCGCGTACAACCGCTGGATCGCCGACTTCTGCCGAGACTCCGGGGGCCGGCTCGTCCCCATCGCGCATCTCTCGCTCGGCGATCCAGGGGAGGCCGCGCGCGAGCTCGAGCGGGCGGTCAAAGACGGCTGCCGGGGCGCCTTCGTGTGTCCGTTCACCATCTCCCGCGTGCCCCACGGCGATCCCCGTCACGACGCCGTCTTCGCGGCGGCCCAGGACCTCGATGTGCCACTGGCCGTCCATCCCACGTTCGAACCGCTCGCCTTCAACGTCCACCATCGCTTCGACAAGTTCGGTTGGGCCGTCTGGTACTTCAATCTCTTCGCCGGCCAGGGTGTGCAGCAGGCCTTCGCCACCTTCTTCCAGTTCGGTGTCTTCGAGCGTTTCCCGCGCCTGCGTGTCGTCGTGCTCGAGTCGCAGGCAGGCTGGATCGGCTACTTCCTCGACCGCGCCGACGCGACGTTCACCGGGACCCCTCTGGGGGCCACCGTGCGCCTGAAGGAGAAGCCGTCGTACTACTTCAAGCGGCAGTGCTTCATATCAGCCGACCCGGACGAGCGCACCATCGCCGCCCTGATGCCCCACGTGGGGGAAGACAAGTTCTTCTGGGCCAGCGACTATCCGCATCCCGACCATCCCGGCGCGTACCTGGAAGAGCTGCGCGGGATGGTGGCGCCGATGACCGAATCCGGACGCCGGGGCATCCTCGGAGAAAACGTCGCGCGGGCGTATCGCCTCGTATAAGGAGCGCCGATCGGAGACCACGTCTGCCTGCGCTTTTTGGCGTCGCGTGCTCGCGTGGATCCGCTCCTGCCGGTCGATCAGATGCTGGTCCCCGGCCTCCAGCCACGATCGGGATGGCGCCCTGATATGCTCGCCTCGACCTTCTCCGCCAGATCCCTCACATTCCCTCGTGCGTCCTCAACCGGTCGCGACGGCCTTGCTCGGGCAGGCCTCGACGACGCTGCGATCATTGACGCAACAACCTGAACAGGAGACGTCGCCATGGGCAAGAGGATCTTATTCGTTCTACTTCTGTTGGTCGGAACGTGGTGCGACGCGACTCTTGCCTGGGCCAGAGGAGGCAGCCTCGTCACGCCGCCGACAGAGATGGTCGGGCAGATCCGAGTGGTGGATCGGACGCGGAACCGGATCGTCATGGAGGAGCGAGATCTTGAGGTGTGGGCCACAGACCAACGGCAGCTCGAGGGATTGGCCCCGGGGCAGAAGGTTCGGCTCCGCTATCAGCAACAGGACGGCGAGCAGGTTATCAACAGCATTGTACCGGTCGAGCCGGCTCCGAAGTAGGGCGGCGCCTCGATCTTCCTTAACGTCTGTCGTCCCCAGCCTCGTCCCTCGTCGGCCGTCATGAGCTATCGACCGACTTGGCATATTCTGGTTGCGGCTGGCTCCGCGATCTGCCACGATTTGCGGGCACCGATGCTCACGGACATCCGACCCGGAAACGTGCCACAGTTAGGGAACTCGGTTGGTTCCGACGCTCGAGGCGACGCTGCAGAGTGACGGTGGATCGCGGATGAGAGTGACCTGAATGGTGCCCGTGGAGGTAACGGCATTCGGGTTACTCGCAGCCAGTGTGATCCTGCTGGCGACGGTGATGTTCGTGTACCTCGTGTTTCCCCGCGACGCCGCCATTCTCGCGCGATTTCTGCTCGTCCCTGCGCTGGTGGTCGTGGTGGTCCTCGCCATCTACGTGCTCGTGACCACACGCGCACGCTAGTCTCCGTCGGACGACCTGTCGTATCGGTCGTTACCCTCACCTCAATCCCACGAAGCCCATTCTTAGCAACACTGCCGTTGCTGGCCCTGGTACGGGTACGCCTCCACTGAGTCTCTGCGAATCTCCAAAGCGAACCGCCCACCCGTAGCGAGGAGAGTTCTTGTCGCCGGGAACCGCCGAGGTCGGACGATTCGCCGCCTAGCTCAAACCGCTGTCTCCCCGGGGAGAGGCAGGCTTGGCGCCCAGGCAGGGCGCCGTCCTCCCGCATCGGTCACAGGTGAAGGCGCGCAGGTAGGTGAGGCTGCCCGGAGCGTGAACGATCGCCCCCAGCGACCGGTCGATCTGCCGTCGCGTGGGGGCGTTCCCCTGGGACTCCTGAACGAGCCTCACGAGACAGGGGATACACAGAAATCGCCCCGGTGCTCCCTTGCGGAGGAGTTCTGTGACCTCCTGTCGCACTGCCGCATCTATCGACGGCTTCACGCGATGCGCCTCTGGGGTTCCCTGGCTGGTTCCTGCCCGATGATGGCGGCGTAGCGCGTATCGAAGACTTTCGTCAATGGACCATTCGGTCGCAGAAGACCCACGAATCGCTGCAGAGATCACCGATGCCGGACGTCATCATTATCCCTTGGCTGGCAAACCGGGACGATTCTTTCGGTATGTCCGCGACGGTCGGCAAGAGTCCGGTAGGGTTACCGGCCTGAGAATCTGGACGCGGCATTGTCCCTCGATCGGCCCCGTCAGACGGGTATGGCGATGAGGATCAGCCAACCCAACGCGAGGGTCAGCAGCGTCAGCGGGACACCAACGCGGCTGTACTCGAGGAAGCCAATCGGCACGCGTGCCTGCCGCGCAGCCTCGACGACGATCAGATTCGCGACCGAGCCGAGGATGGTGAGGTTACCGGCAAGGGTCGATGCCATGGCGAGGATGAGCCATCCTCGATCCGGCTCGCCCAGGGTTGAGATGAGCGGCTTCAAGAGAAGCACCGCGGGCACATTGGAAACGATGTTCGAGAGTACGGCGGTTATGATGGTCAGCACGGCAGGGCGATGGAGACCGACTCGCCCCAGAACGTGGACGAGATCATCCACGAGCCCGGACCTCTCGATGGCGCCGGTGAGGACGAAGAGTCCCACGAAGAGCACCAGGAGCTGCCAGTTGACCTCGCGGTAAACCTTCTCAGGCTTCACGCGTCGCGTGAACAGAGAATAGGCGGCCCCGGCGATGGCCACGAGGGCGATGGGCACCCCCGCCAGAAACGCGATCAGCATCACCCCAACCACCGCGATGCTCTTCAGCATGATGGGATAGTGCACGGATATTCGGTTCTTCGCGGGCTCAGGCGGGATCGAGCTCGGCATCTCGCGTCGGTAGGTGAACCAGACCACGGCAAAGACGCAGACGAGCCCGAGGAGGGCGACGGGACCTTCTCGCGCGAGGAACCCTCGATAACTCAAGTGAGAGAAGCTCCCGACGAGCATATTCTGCGGATTGCCCGTGAGGGTCGCGACGCTGCCCACGTTGGCGGCCGTGGCGAGCGCCACCAGGTAGGGAACGGGCGGCAGCGCGAGCCGTCGGGTCACGTCGACGACGAGCGGGGCCAGGACGAGGCAGACGACGTCGTTCACGAACAAGGCGGAAAGAATGCCGGCGGCCCCGATGACCGCCGCGAGCACGGTCCGCGGTGTCTTCGCCCGCTGAATCGCCCAGAGGGTGACGAGACTGAAAAAGCCCGAGAGCCGGAGGTACGCCGCCACGACCATCATGCCGAAGAGCAGCACGAGGGTATGGGCATCGACGGCACGCACCGCCTCGTTCCACGGCAGCACACCCGTGAGCACCATGAGGGTGCCGCCGATGATGGCGACCCCGGTGCGGTCCACGCGGAGGCCCGGCCATCGTCCCAGACCGAGGCCCATGTATGCGGCGGCAAAAATGACCAGAGCAACGGCCCGTTGGAGCGCGCTTTCGTGCATGATCACAGCATAGCGGAAGAGAAGAAGATCCCGTCGGCTTGTCCTCGACGAGATCTTCGATCTCTCGCTCTACCGGGCGCTCCTGGCCGTCGCTCCGGCGAGCCTCCACGGTACCCTCGAAGCCCTGATCGCTGATGAGACCCGCCACGTCGCGTTCTGGCAGCGGTTCTTCGGTCTCGAGCATCTCACTCGCCTGGACGTCAAGCGCCGGTTGCTGGCCCGCATCATCACCGCGTGCTGGCTTGTCGGCGCCTCCGCGATCCACGTCGTCCTGCGCGCAAGACGATGCGCTCCTAGGTCAGTGGCGAGTCGACGACGGCCAGCCGGCTCCGGCCCTGGACGTAGTTCACCTCGCGGAGGCCGAGCACGCGTCGGAGCTGCTCGGCCGGTACCTTGAGCGGCCCCGGCCCCTCCCCCATGCCCGGGGCCGGCTGCGGAAAGGCCGTCGACAATGCGGTGTGGAAGCTGACCGTACCTTCCACTTTCTGCAGGATCTGATGAATGTGGCCGTTCAGGACGGTGACCGAGCCGAAGCGCTTGAGATGCGAGAGCGCTTGTTCGCCATCATCCGTCACCCAGCCCCACTTCGGGTACACCGCCCAGAGGGGCACATGGGCGAAGACGACCAGAGGAGTGCTGCTGCTCAGACTCTCGACATCTTTCTTGAGCCAGTCGAGCTGAGCCGGCCCGAGGCTTCCCACTCCGCCCGCTTTGAAGTTGAGCACGTTGATGAGTCCGATGAAGTGGATCCCTTTGTAGTCAAAGCTCTGCCAACCGGTGCCCGTCGGCCCGTCGAAGCGAGCGAGGTATTCCTTGCCGCCATCGGCGAACACGTCGTTCTCGCCGGGAACGTAGAACACGCGCGCGGCCCGCGTGTCCTTGAGAGCTTCGGCCACCGTGTCGAAGGCTCCCGCTTTCTGAGCATGAGTGATGTCGCCCGTATGAATGATGAACGCAGGGGCTGGCTCGAGGGCCTTGATCCGTGTGACGGCCTGCGTGAATGTGCCGAGCGCATCTGTATTCGCTTCTCCCTTGAAGCCGATGTGCGTGTCACTGATCTGCACGAAGCTGAAGTCGAGGCGAGGCTCGGCTGCCGTGGCGGGGCGTAGGGTGCGGGACAGGAGGACACCGCCGGTCGCCGTCCAGACAAGCCCGGTGCCGGCCCAGGCCATGCACTGCAGGAACCCGCGCCGGTCCACCCCGTCGCCGCCGGACACCGCAGCGTCGGCGCCCTCGTCCGCTGTTCTCTCACGGTCGCTCATGACGCGCTCCTCTTCAGATGACATGGGGTCACTTCACGATGATCGTGCCGGTCATCAAAGGATGCAGGGTGCAGAAGTACTGATAGACGCCCGGCTTCGTGAACGTGTACGAATACCGCTCGCCGGTTTCCAGGCCCGCCGATTTGAAGGCTTGGTTGGTGGAGACGACGGTGTGCACGTCTTCGTCGCGATTCAGCCAGCTCACGGTCGTCCCCGCGGGCACCGTGAGCGTCGGGCGGCTGAACTTGTGCTTGGCGATCTCGATCTGCGGTCCCGTCTGTGCCGCGACGGCGACCGACCTCTCTGTCCGATCCGAGGCCGTACCAGCATCGGATGGCCGCACGAGGGCGCAGATGGCAATGGTGAGGATGCTCACTACCACCGCGCCCATGGCCGCCGAGCCGTGGAGCTGCCGCCGGAGATTCGCTGGACCCCTTCGTGTCATGGTCGGGCTCCTTTCCCTTCCCCTTCGTGCTTCCGATGTTCAGAACGCTGCGCCTAGGGAGCCGTTCCATGCTTGTCCGCAGAAAGACTCGGGAACGAATGCGTCCGCGGCGCGTTGAGAGGGAACGCCTCCCTCGCCGTCCCATCCGGCCGCGGGACACGCTCTCTAAAATCGGCGTAAGATCGAATGACGTGTAGATCGTTGGCAGAGCCGCGGAAGGGGATGGCGTGACATAAGGGGGGCGTGATGCGCCTGAGACAA
>DATGCY010000092.1:0-4521 GCA_035311385.1 Candidatus Methylomirabilota bacterium | reverse complement strand
GGCGGGCAAGGACACGCTCGTCATCGGCATGCCGACCGACGTGCCCATCTTCGATACCCACAAGGCTACGGGCCTCCACAACGGCAGCATCCTCAATCAGGTCTCCGAGCCGCTCGTGCTCCTCACCACCAAGGGCGAGGTGGTCCCGTGGCTCGTCGAGTCGTGGGAGCAGTCGAAGGACGGCAAGACGTGGACGCTCAAGATCCGGAAGAACATCAAGTTCACGGATGGCACGCCCGTCAACGCGGAGGCGGTTCGCGTGAGCCTGGAGCGCTTCCGCAAGCACTCCATCGGCAAGGCGACCCTCGCCATCGTGGACGGCATCTCCGTGGTGGACGACAACACCCTGCGCGTCACCACCAAGGCGCCGTATGCGCCTCTGATCAACACCCTCGGTTACCACTGGATCGTGGTGTACAGCAAGGCACAGATCGAGAAGGTGGGGGACGACAATCTCCACACCGCGCCGGTGGGCAGTGGCCCCTTCAAGTTCGTGCACCACAAGCGCGGCCAGGAAGTGCGCCTCGAGGCCAACGAGCTGTACTGGGCGGGTAAGCCCAAGCTCAAGACGGTGATCAGCCGCCCCTATCCCGACGCGAGCGCGCGCATGCTCGCCCTCGAGAGCGGCGACGTGGACCTGATCTTCCAGGTCCTGCCCCAGGAAGCGGCGCGCCTCGGCAAGAATCCCAACCTGGTCGTGTACACGCCACCGTCGGCGCGGGTGATCTGGATCTACCTCAACACCCAGCGCGACCCATTCAAGGACAAGCGGGTGCGCCAGGCGCTCTACTACGCCATCGACCGCGAGGCCATCGTGAAGAATCTCTTCGCGGGGACGGCCCGGCGGCTCCACTCGCCCGGCCCCGCGGGGAGCTACGGCTATAGCGAGGCCTACGACCACTACGGCTATGACCCCGAGAAGGCCAAGCGGCTCCTCCGAGAGGCCGGCCAGCCTAATCTCACCTTCTCGATCCATCACACGCCCGGTCGCTATCTCCTGAGTGCGCAGGTGATCGAGGCGATCCAGGGGTATCTGCGTCAGGTGGGCGTGACCATGCGGGTGGTCGACCTCGAGTGGGGCACGCTGTCGCAGATGGCGGCCCAGCCCGTGGACAAGAGCCAGATCCAGGCGGCCTTCTTCGGCTGGCGGTCTGTCAACGGCGACATCGATAGCGCCATTCAGGACTTCGGCTCGCAGTTCTGGCGCCCTGCCGGCAACAACATCTCCTTCTACAAGAGCGACGAGTTCGACCGGCTCCTCGCCTTCGAGCAGAGCACGCTCGACGCGAAGAAGCGGCTGGAGGCGCTCCATCGGATGCAGGAGATCTTGATGGAGGACGCCCCCGCCCTCTTCCTCTACGGCGAACCGCAGATCTGGGCGGCCCGCAAGAGCCTCAAGGGCCTCGACTGGAATCCACTCGAGTCGCTCCATCCCCTGCATCGCGCGTACTTCGAGGAGTGAGCGCAGGAGGACGAAGTGACCTGGCGCCGAGTCCTCGCCCGTCTCGCCGCCGGGGTGCCGGCGCTCCTCGTGGTCACCGGGCTCGTCTTCGCCATCGTCCGGCTGATCCCCGGCGATCCCGCGCGCATCCTCGCCGGCGACTTCGCCACCGACCAGATGGTGCGCGAGCTGCGCGAGCGCTGGCAGCTCGACCGGCCCTGGCCCGTCCAGTACGTGACCTATCTGCGCGGGCTCCTCCGCGGCGATCTCGGCCGCTCCACCGCTACCTCCCTTCCCGTGGCGGCCGATCTGGGCGAGCGCTTCCTCCGCACGCTCGAGCTCGCCGCGGCGGCCACGGTGATCGGCGTGCTCGTGGGGGGCCTCGCGGGCGTGCTCGGCGCCACGCGGCGGGCGAGCGCTGTCGACTACCTCGCCACCGTGGTCGCCCTCGTGGGCGTGTCCACGCCCATCTTCTGGTCGGGGCTGATCCTGATCTTGCTCTTCTCCGTGCGACTCGAGTGGCTCCCCGCGGGCGGCACGGGCGGCCTCGTCCACCTCGTGTTGCCCGCGGTGAGCCTGGGGCTCTTCGGCGCCGGCGTGATCGCGCGCCAGACGCGCTCGAGCATGCTCGAGGTCCTCGGCGAGGAGTTCGTGCGCACCGCGCGCTCCAAGGGGTTGGCCGAGCGCGCCGTGGTCTACAAGCACGCGCTCCGGAATGCGCTCATCCCCATCATAACGGTGATCGGGGATCAGTTTGCGCGGCTCCTCGGTGGCGCCATCCTCACCGAGACGGTGTTCTCCTGGCCGGGCATGGGCCGCTATCTCATCGAGGCCATCGCCATGCGCGACTACCCGGTGATCCAGGCCATCATCCTGGTGTTCGCCGCGTGCTTCTTCGTGGTCAACCTGCTCGTGGACATCTCGTACGGGCTGGTCGACCCGCGCGTCCGCGCCGAGTGAGCCCGCTCTTCCGGCACCGCGGCGCCGTGGTAGGCGGGCTCATCGTGCTCGCCCTCGCCGCCGTGGCCCTCCTCGCCCCGTGGCTCGCTCCGTACGATCCGGAGACCATGCGCCTCGGCGAGAACCTGCGGCCGCCCTCGTGGGTGCATCCCTTCGGCACGGACAGTCTGGGCCGCGACGTGCTGTCCCAGGTGATGTTCGGCGCCCGCATCTCCCTGATCATTGGCGGCGTGTCGGTGGGACTGGCCCTCCTGGGGGGCGTGCCCATCGGTCTTGCCGCGGGCTTCGCGGGCGGGTGGCTGGACCGGGTGACCATGCGCCTCGTGGACATCCTCGTCTCCTTTCCCACCATCCTCCTCGCCATCATCGTGATCACCATCTTCGGCCCCGGGCTCCGCAACGCCATGATCGCCATTGGCATCGCCCAGGTGCCCCTCTACGCCCGCCTCACCCGCGGCGCCGTGATGAAGGTGAAGGCTCTCGACTACGTGCTGGCCGCGCGGGCTTCCGGGGCGCGGGAGAGCCGCGTGCTCTGGCGCCACGTGGTGCCGAACTGCCTCCCTCCACTCCTCGTGCAGTCGACGCTCTTCTTCGCCACGGCCATCCTCTCCGCCGCCTATCTGGGCTTCCTCGGCCTGGGGGCTCAGCCTCCCACCGCGGAGTGGGGGACGATGCTGAGCAAGGCGCGCGATTTCCTCCGGGTGGCCCCTCACGTCTCGATCTTTCCCGGCCTCACCATCATGATCACGGTGATCGGCCTCAATCTGCTCGGCGACGGGCTCCGCGACGTGCTCGACCCGCGCACGCGCATCGCCTGAAAAGGAGCACTCCATGCGCTACCAGTGGCCCGAGGGCAAGCAGTCGGCAGTGGTGCTGTCCTTCGACTTCGATGCGGAGTCCGGCTTCTACTTCCGCGATCCCGCGAAAGCCAAGCGCAGCCTCGCTGATCTCGAGGAGCGCCGCTTCGGTCCGCGGGTCGGCGTGGATCGCGTCCTCCGGCTCATGGACCGGCTCAAGCTCCGGGCGAGCTTCTACATTCCCGGCTGGACGGTGGAGCATCATCTTCCGCAGTCGAAGCGCATCCGTGACGCCGGCCACGAGATCGGGGCCCACGGCAACATGCACGAGGCGGTGGGCCTCCTCGATGCCACGCAGGAGGAGGCGATCATGGGGCAACAGCTCGCCATCCTCCAGGACCACCTCGGCGTGAAGCCCACGGGCTACCGCTCGCCCTCCTGGGACGTGAACATCTGGACGCCCGGCATCCTCAAACGCCACGGCTTCCTCTACGACACCTCCCTCATGGGCAACGACGTGCCCTACGAGCTCCCGAGCGAGGTAGGGCCGCTCGTGGAGGTGCCCGTGCAGTGGATGCTCGACGACGCGCCACTCTTCCGTCATGTGTACGGCGCCACCAACGCCATCGCCGATCCCGGCCGCGTGCTTCAGATGTGGAGCAAGGAGTTCGCGGCCATGCACGCGGAGAACGGCTGCTTCGTGCTCACCTGCCATCCCTTCGTGAGCGGCCGTGCCTCGCGCATCGCGCTCCTCGAGGAGCTGGTCGCCTACATGCGGCGCTTCCGGGGCGTGTGGTTCACCACCTGCGAGGAGGTGGCGCGGTGGCACGCGGAGGGCAAGACGGCGGCGACCGCGCGGGGCGGGAGGGCCCCGCGACGGCTGGCCGCGACGAAGAAGAGGCGGCGCTAGGACACTCGGAGGGGGGCATCGCCCCCCTTCCGAACCTCCCCCGAGGATTCGGTTGCGCGGGCAAAGCCCGCGCTCAGAGTGGCAACAATTGAGCGGCAAGCGCTTGGTCAAGGGCGCGCTTTTCTCCGACAGGCCGCTAACGGCGACCGAGCCAGCGCCCGAGGAGGGTGGCGAGGTTGCGCATGGCGAGGGGGAGGTGCTGCGCGAAGTGCGACGAGGCCTCCACGTTGGCCTGATCCGTCACCGCACGCAGCTCGAGGTACGGCGTGGCGCTGAAGGCGCAGGCTCTCGCTCCTCCCGCTCCTTCCCAGGCGACGGCCAGCGCCCCCGTGGCATCGCGGAGGGCCTGCGCGCGATCGACGGAGACGATGTCCTCGTCGCCGCTGGCCACGTCGCCGAAGTGCACGGCGAAG
>DATGCY010000091.1:0-5105 GCA_035311385.1 Candidatus Methylomirabilota bacterium | reverse complement strand
GGATGATCGCCCAACCAGGCGTAGCTATCCTCGAGCCGCTCGCCCTCCGCGCCAACGTCGCCGAGGCCGACGTTTGTCCGGTCGAGGCGGCGATCCTGCGGAGCCTTCGCCATACATGAGCAGCCCGCCCGTTGTGCTTTGCCGCGCTTGGCCGGTTGGGGCGCTGCTTCGTGGGTCAGAAGGTCAGGGGGATTTCTCGCTTGTCTTCGAGGGAGCGTTCCGCGGCGAGGCAGACCGCTATGCGCTTTTTCGACTCCTCTCCGGAGACGAGGGGCTTGCGCTGCTGGAAGGCTGAGACGATGCGGTGGGCCTGCTCTTCTAGCTCTACCAGCTCGCCGGATGCGGTGATGGGAATCGTCTCCGGGTCGCGATGGCCGCGGCGGGTGAGGCGGAGATCGAAGCTGGCTTCACGGGTGCGGTCGAGGGCGCCGGACCACCAGGAGCGGATGGAGCCCTCGGCGCCCACTACGTGGAGGAGCTGGTGATACTCGAAGCCGGCCAGGCTCTCGGTGATCACGGCGTGGGACCCTCCGACAAAGCGCAGGATGACCGTCAGCTCGCTGGACATGCCGGCTTCGCCTGAGCGGGGCGCGCCGATGGCCTGCACGCTCATGGGATCGCCGAGAGCAGAGAAATACCACATGGTGAAGTCGAAGAAATGAACGGGCTCCTCGAGGATCCAGGAGCCTACGCGGGTCGCGTCGTAGCGCCAGCCTCCCGAGCCGGGACGGAACGGAAAGCGGAAGAGGGAGAAGGATAGGTAGCGAGGGGTGCCGATCTCGCCCGCGTCGATTAGCTCCTTCACGCGGCCATATTGGGCGGAGAGGCGGAGCTCGTGGCCGATGCTCAGCACGCGACCGCTCGTGCGCGCCGCGGCGATGAGACGGTCGCAATCCTCGAGCGTGGTGGCCATCGGCTTCTCGAGGAGGACGTCCTTGCCCGCGTTGAGGGCGGCCACGCCGATCTCCGCGTGAAGGTGGTTGGGGACGGAGATCACGACGGCGTCGATGTCGGGGCGGGCGAGGAGACGCTCATAGCCGATGAGGATCGGCACGTGGGGAAAATCGCGTCGTGCCACGGTGGCCGTGGTCTCGCTCGCGCAGGCGATCGCGGCGAGCTCAGCGCCGGGGGCCTTGGCAATGGCGTTTGCGTGGTGGCGGCCCCAGAGGCCATAGCCGATCAGGCCGAAGCGCATGCTTTGCCCCCCTCACCCTGCCCTCTCCCCCCTCTGGGGGGAGAGGATCAAAGGTGTTTCAACCTTTAACCGCGCCACTAACGAGGCCGCGAACCACGAACTTCTGTAACGCGAGGACGAGGATCAGCGTGGGGAGAAGGCCCAGGAGGCAGATGGCCATCATGAGCGTGAAGAAGACGAAGTAATCGGAGACGAGGCCGGCCAAGACCACGGGCACCGTCATGAACTCCGGGCGCGACACGAGGATCAGGGGCACGAGCAGCTCGTGCCACGACAGGATGAACAGGATCACCCCGCAGGCGGCCAGCCCCGGCGTGGAGAGCGGGAGCACCACGCGCAGGAAGGCCTGCCAGCGCGTGCACCCGTCCATGCGCGCGGCATCCTCGAGATCGGACGGCAGCGCGGCGAAGTAGGGGACGAGGATGAGGACGGCGTAGGGGAGAAGCAGCCCGATCTCCGCCACGATGACCCCGCTGAGCGAGTTGAGCAGGTTGTAGCGCCGGAAGAGCACGTAGAGCGGAACCATCAGCACGACCAGGGGAATCATGCGGCTGATCACGCTCGCCTGGAGCAGGGCCTGCGTCCAGCGGAGCCGGAGCCGCGCGAGCGCGTAGGCGGAGAGACTCGCCGCGGCCAACGCGCCTCCGGTGACGCCGACGCCCACGACGAGGCTGTTCAGGAAAGCGGAGGGAAAGCGCTCGACGGATTTCGGCAAATAGGAGACCTGCTCGAAGATCGGCCCCTTGGTTCGACCGCCGGACAGGATGAGGCGGAAGTTGGCCAGTGTGTATTCCGCGGGAAGCAAGGCGCGCGTGTCCTGCTGAATGCTCTTCTCCGACTGGAGGCTCCCCAGCACCACGGGCACGAAGGGCAGGAGCAGGAAGGCGATGGCGCAGAGGTTGCCGATCCAGAGTCCCCCCCGCCGCGGCCACGACAGGCGCATCATCGTGGCTTACGCATACTCGACTCGGCGGTAGACGAGCCGCACGTAGGCCAGCGCGATCAGGCCCACGATGATGGCGAGGATCCACGCGGAGGCGGCGCCCAGCCCGATGTCGAAGGGTGGCTGGAAGGCGCGACGATACGTGTACCAGGCGGCGACCCACGTGTCGTTGCCCGGGCCGCCCTGGGTGATGGCGAGGATCTCGTCGAAGACCATGAAGCCGAACGTCGTGCGCAGGATCAGAGTCACCGCGACCATGGGGCGCAGCAAGGGCAGCGTCACCTGCCACAGGCTCTGCCAGGGCGAGGCGCCATCCACCGCCGCCGCCTCGTAGAGCGTGGCGGGAATGCCTTGGAGCGCCGCGTGATACAGGAGCACGTTGAACGGCGTGGTCCGCCAGACGTAGGCGGCGACCACCGCGCCCATGGCGAGCCACGGATGGCCGAGCCAGTTGATGTACTCGGAGATGAGCCCGAGCTTGTGGAGGACGCGGTTCAGGTAGCCGAACTGCGCGTTCAGGATGAAGGACCAGAGAAGCCCGTTCACCACGGGCGGCACCGCCCACGGCACCAGGATGAGCACGCGGGTGAGCCGCGAGAGCCATACCCGCTCATCGCTGATGACAAGGGCGATGGCAAGCCCGATCACCACCTCCACCAGCACGGAGGCGGCCACGAACACGAACGTATGGCGCAGGGCGAGCCAGAACACCGGATCCGCCAGGAGACGGGCGAAGTTGGCGAGCCCGGCGAAAGGGAATTCGCCGGAGCGGAGCTCGCGGATGCTCACGGTGTGCAGCGAGAGATAGCCCGCGAAGCAGATGGGATATGCCAAGACGAGGAATAGCCCGGCCAGGGCGGGCGCGTTGAGCAGCAGCGCGAGGCGGCCCGCGCTGAGCTCGCCCGCGCGCATCAGGCGCGCTTGGCCGTGGCCAGCGCGGCGATCATGTTGTCACAGGCCTGGTCCGCGGTGATCTTGCCGGAGAGGCAGGCCGTCAGCTCCACGTTGATGGCATCGCTCCACTTCGGATACCACGGCTGATAGACGGCGGGCGCCACGTCGGCGAAATTGGTCGCCTTCTTGAACACGTCGAGGAGGGTGGGCACGTCGGCCCACTTGGCCCACGCGCGTCGCAGGAGATCGCTGTCCATCACCGACTGGTAACCGCTGGCCAGCATGGCGTCCTGGGCGAGCCGCTGCGCCTGGGTGTATTCCCCGTTCTTGGTGCGCCCGCCCAGGTATTGCAGGAGCTTCCACGCCCAGTCGCGGTTCTTGGTGGCACCCGTGATGAAGTACAGCATGGTGTAGCCGATGGTCTTGCCGTCACCGGGCAGACCGAGCACGCGTCCCTTCCCCGCAATGGGTGACTGCGCCTGATCGTTGATCAAGCTGATGTAGTAGTGGTGCAGCGTGCCCAGGTAGACGTGCTGGCCCGCGTTGAAGGCCTTGCAGGCGGGGATGAAGCGCAGGTTCAGCGAGTTGGGATCGGCGAGCTCCTCCTTGAAGGTGCTCTGCCACCACTTGAGCGTCTCCCGCGCCACGGAGCCCGCCCCCAGCTGCAGGTTGAGCTGCTTGTCGAAGATGACCCCGCCGCGGTTCCAGGTGAGATTGAACCACGTGCCGGGAAGCTGCTCGAAACCCGCCCCCGCGATCCACAGGATCGGGTACTTGGCCACGCCATCCTTCTTTGCCTTGCGCGCCTGCTCGATCAGCTCGGGGTAGCTCTTGAAGGGCTTGCCCTTGAAGCCGGCCTTGGCGAGGAGCTCATCGTTGTAAATGAAAATCCACGCCGTGGAGAAGTATGGGAGACCCCAGGTCTTCCCGTCGCGCTGAGCGGTCGCCCGCGCGAACGGAGTGAAGTCCTTGACGTACTGTTCGAGGCCGGGCAGCCCGTCGACGGGCTGGGCAATGCCCTGCTGGATGTAGCTCGCGAGGTACTGGATGGGCGACAGGGAAACGTCGACCTCGTCGCCGGCCGCGAACATGGTGGTGAGCTTGGCCACCTGCGGCTCGACATTAGGCTCGATGATCTGGTTGAGCTTGACGCCCCAGTCGTCCTCGAACTGCTTGGCGATCTGCTCGTAGATCTTCCCGTACTGCCACACCACGAAGGTGAGCCGCGACGGATTGCCCGCGGGGCGCTGCGCCCACGCCGCGGGCTGGGCGAGGAGCGAGCCGGGCGAGAAAAGGCCGGCCGCCGCCGCGCCCTGGACGAAGCGGCGTCGCGACAGCGGGGTGGAGACGAACGAGGAGACGCGCATGGACAATCCCTCCACGGTGCGGCCGCCGACCGATCGAGAGCCGGGGCCGAGGTCCACAGCCTGTCGCCGGCTGCGCTGGCGCGAGGATAGACGAGGACAGGGGGAGGGGGCAAGACAACACCCCTTGCGGAAGCCAACAAAATCTGTGATGGTGGCCGCCTCCAACCTCGGAGGTGACGTGCATGCTCGCGGTGTGGCGGCATAGACGGCTGGCAGCGGCCCTCGGTGCGATGCTGCTCGGCGCTGGCTGCGCCAGCGCCCCGACGCGTGCCACCGGAGATGCGCAGTTCGTGGAGTCCTCCCGCGAAAACGAATGCGAGCAGTCCGCCCGGACCGCCTCGGGGCGAACCGGGACCTGGGCTGACGTCGCCGGCAGCGGCATACTCGCCACTCTTCTCGGTGCCCTGGAGGGAGCCCTGAAGGGTGTCACGTCCTCGACCTGGCGAGGCACGCACGCGGGTCGCGATTCCTGGATCGGTGCGGCGGCGGGCGCGGGCGCCGGGATGATCTCCGGCACGATCGTGGGCATCAGGAAGGCCCGGGAGGCCCAGGCGGTTTATCTCGTCGCGTACCAGAACTGCATGGTGGAGGCTCCGGCTCCAGTCGACCCAACGCTCCTTACTGACGGCGGGGAATGACGGGACGCCCGGACCCGCCTACGTGGGCCCTCCGTTGCACCCGTAGATCTTCACGAGGACCAGCGCGG
>DATGCY010000090.1:0-2248 GCA_035311385.1 Candidatus Methylomirabilota bacterium | reverse complement strand
CGCGTCGAGGATCTCGTCGCGAGAGCGCGACAGCTCCTCCGTGCGGAGGACGATCACGTAGAGATGGTAGGCGGGCCGCACCGAGTCTTGGACAGCGAGCCGGCCGATCTCCGGCATGGACCCGAAGGCGGCGTCGTAGGCCTCCACGATGGCGTGCCGGCGCGCCCAGAAGCGCTCGAGCTTGGGGAGCTGGGCGAGTCCGAGGGCGGCCTGCAGGTCGTACATGTTGTACTTGAAGCCCGCGCTGAGTGTCTCCCAGTGGCGGTAGCCCTGGTGCCCGTAGCGCTTCCAGGCATCGCGGCTGATTCCGTGGAGGCGGAGCACCCCGATCCTCTCCGCGAGCTCCGCATTCGCGGTGACGACCATGCCGCCCTCGGCGGTGGTCATGTTCTTGGTCGGATAGAAACTGAAGGCACCCACGTCGCCCCACGTGCCCATGTGACGGCCGTGGAGCATCGACTCGATGGCGTGCGCGCAGTCCTCCACCACGGCGAGGCGATGGTGGCGCGCGATCTCCATCAGCGCGTCCATCCGGCACGGATGCCCCGCGAAGTGCACGGGCATGATGGCGCGCGTGCGCGGGGTGAGGCGCGCCTCGAGCTGCTTCACGTCCAGGTTCAGCGTGTGGGGCTCCACGTCCGTGAAGACGGGGGTGGCGCCCACGTGGACGATCACGTTGGCGGTGGCGGGAAAGGTGATGGGCGAGGTGATGACCTCGTCGCCCGGCCCGATGCCGAGGGCGACCAGGCCCAGGTGCATGGCCGCGGTGCAGGAGGTGACGCCGAGGGCGCGGCGGGCTCCCAGGTAGCGCGCGAACTCCTGCTCGAAGCGCTGGGTCTTGGGCCCGGTGGTGAGCCAGCCCGAGCGGAGGGTATCGACGACCTCGGCTTCCTCTTCTGGGCCCATGCTCGGCCGATGGAAGGGAAGGAAGCTCGGCCGCACCGGCGGGCCGCCCTCGATGGCGAGGCGGCCGGCGTCAGTGGACAACGGTCTTGCCTCCCTTGACGATGATGGGCACCTCGCGCATCCAGAGCTGCTTCTCCCACCAGCCCGGGTTCTTCGCGTACCACTCGATGGTCATGTCGAGGCCCTCGTCGAGGCGGATCCGCGGCTCCCAGCCGAGCACGCGCTTGGCCTTCGAGATGTCCGCGGTGTGGCGGAAGACCTGGCCGGGCCGGTCCGTCACGTAGTGCAGCAGCGACTCGGAGCGGCCCGTGCGGCGCACGAGCTTCTGCGCGAGGGTCTTGATGTCCGTGCTCTCGCCCGTGCCGATGTTGAACACCTCACCCGCCACCTGCCCCACCTCGCAGTGGAGGAGCCGGTCGAGGGCCTCGCAGGTGTCGTGCACGTGGAGCCAGTCGCGCTGGGCGCCGCCGTCGCCGTGGATGCGGAGCGGCTCGTCGAGGAGGCAGCTCGTGACGAAGCGGGGAATCGCCTTCTCCAGGTGCTGGAGGGGGCCGAAGTTGTTGAAGGGGCGGACGATGATGGCGGGGATCTCGTAGGTCGCCCAATACGAGTACACGAGGCGATCGGCGCCCGCCTTGGCGCTCGCGTAGGGGCTCATGGGCAACAGCGGATGCTCCTCGTCCATGAGAGGGGTGCGCGCGGTGCCGTAGACCTCGGAGCTCGAGATGTGGATGAAGCGGTCGATGGACTTCTGGTACTTCACCACGGCGTTGGCCACCACCTGTGTCCCCAGTACGTCCGTCTCGAAGAAGGTGAGGTTGTCGTAGATCGAGCGGGTGACGTGGGTCTCCGCCGCGAAGTGGACGATGCAGTCGGCCTGCGACACGAGGGTGTCCATCAGCTCGCCGTTTCTGACGTTGCCGTACCAGAAGCGGATCCGCGTGTCGCTGCCCTTGGTCAGCTCCTCGGGCAGATTCTCCACGCTGCCCGCGTAGGTGAGGGCGTCGACCACGGTGAGCTGGTAGTCGGGATAGCGGGCGGCAAGGTGGCGGACGAAGTTGCTTCCGATGAACCCGGCGCCGCCCGTGACGAGAATGCGTCTCATCTCCTCAGCTCCTCGGCCGGATGAGCCTCCTTGTCCACGAGCAGGCGCAGGCTCTCCCGAGCATGGTTCATGAGCAGGTCGACCACGGACAGGTACGGCACGAACGCTCCGTGCAGCTGCGGATACACGGGATGCCGGTAGTGATGATACTCGACTCGGATGCCGTGGGCGGCGAATTGCGACTCGTCCAGGTAGCCCTGGGCGGCATCGCCCGTGAGATAGCGGTCGGCACCGAGC
>DATGCY010000089.1:0-3765 GCA_035311385.1 Candidatus Methylomirabilota bacterium | reverse complement strand
CATCGGACGATGCCGCACTACGCGGTATGGCGCGGGGTGGCCGACGTGCTGGATGGGCCCACGGAGCCAACCCGCTGCACCACCGTCTTCCCCGCGGACCGCGGCTACTGGGGCAAGACGTAGGGATCGGCAGCCTCATCTCCGGGTCTCGGCTTTACGGGTCGCCTCTGCTGTGAAAGCGTGGAGCGCCTAGCCCTTCAGGAGCTCCTCGGCCAGCCGCTTCACCTCCGCGGCTTCCACCTGTCCCTTGTGGGTCTTCATGACGTCGCCCACCAGGCGCCCCACCTGCTTGACGTCGGCGATCCCGAGCGCCCGGATGCGCTCCTCGACCAGCGCGCGCACCGCCGTCTGATCGAGCCCCTTGGGCAGGTAGCCCTCGCAGAATGCGATCTCGAAGCGAAGCTTCGCCGCTTGCTCGGCCCCGCGTTCGCCCGCCTTCTCGTACTCCCCGATGGCCTTCTGAAGGAGCTTGCGGTAGGCCCCGATCACGTCGAGGACCAGGGCGTCGTCCACCGTGCCCGAGAAATCCTTGGCCGTTCGCCGCTCCTGGAGACGCGTCTTGAGCATGCGCACGACGTCGGCGGTGGCCGTGTCCTTCGCCTTGATCGCCTGGGTCAGCCGGTTGTTCAGCTCCTGCTCGAGGCTCATGCGGACAGGAGAGGGCTCTTCACGCCGCGGGCGCCGTCGCCGTCATGCGTCGCACCCGGTAGGACGAACAGCCATGATGCGCGGTGGTGGTGGTCGTCGCCATGGCTTTCCTCCTCGTGTGTTTCCGGGGGACGGCATCCGTGGGAGGACGTGATCGGCGGGAGTATAGCACGCGCCCCGCGGGCGGGAGCTATACTGGGCGGCCATGAGCCGCGAGCTGATCGGCTACGGCGAGACACCGCCCGTGGTGCGCTGGCCGGACGGCGCGCGCGTGGCCGTCAACATCGTCATCAACTACGAGGAAGGCTCCGAGAACCGGAAAGAGACCGGGCAGGCCTCGCGGGAGAGCATGGGCGAGGCGCCCTCGCCGGTGCCGCCGCAGGATCGCGATCTCGCGAACGAGTCGTTCTTCGAGTACGGCAGCCGCGCGGGATACTGGCGGCTGCTGCGTGTCCTCGACGAGCACCGCGTCCGTGGCACCATCTTCGGATGCGCGGTGGCCTTCGAGGCCAATCCCAAGGCCGCGCGCGCGGCCACCCAGCGCGGTTGGGACATCTGCGCTCACGGCAATCGCTGGGAAGAGCACTGGCTCATGGATCGCGAGACCGAGCGGGCGGCTATTGCGCGCGCCGTCGACTCCATCGCGAGCACGGCGGGCCAGCCGCCCGCGGGCTGGTACTGTCGCTATGGCCCGTCCGTCAACACGCGCGAGCTGGTGGTCGCCCAGGGAGCGTTCCAGTTCGATAGCGATTCCTACGCGGACGACCTCCCCTACTACGTGGCGAGCGCGGCCGGCCCCTGGCTGGTCATTCCCTACGCGCTGGACACCAACGACATCCGCTTTTGGCGCGGCTCGCTCCAGGTGGCGGACGACTTCGCCGCCTATCTCTGCGACGCCTTCGATCAGCTCTGGGAGGAGGGAGCGACCCACCCGCGCATGATGTCGGTGGGCCTGCACTGTCGCATTGCGGGCCGGCCCGGGCGGGCGCGCGGGCTCGCGCGCTTCCTCGAGCATGCCCAGCGCCGGGGCCACGTGTGGTTCGCCACGCGCGGGGAGATCGCCCGCCACTGGCGCGCGGAGCATCCTCCCGCGCGTCCTTGACAGCCACCGCGGGGCAGGGGTTAGATAGCGCGGCTGGCCAAACCGCCCGCGGTTCACCAAAGGAGAATGACGTGCGCAAGAATACGGTGCGAGAGATCTGGGCGCGCGGCGAGACGGTCGTGAACGGGTGGCTGTCCATCCCTTCCGGCTTCTCCGCGGAGGTGATGGCCCATCAAGGCTTCGACTCGCTCACGGTCGACATGCAGCATGGCGTGGTCGACTACCAGACCGGCGTGTCCATGCTGCAGGGCATTTCCACCACCGGGGTGATTCCCTTCGCGCGCGTTCCGTGGAACGATCCTGCGCGGCTCATGAAGATCCTCGACGCGGGCGCCTACGGCGTTATCTGCCCCATGATCAACACCCGGGAGCAGGCGGAGGCCCTGGTGGCCGCATGCAAGTATCCGCCACGCGGCTATCGCTCCTGGGGGCCGGTGCGGGCAAGCCTCTACATGGGCACGGACTACGGAGACCACGCCAACGACGACGTCGTCGTCATGCCCATGATCGAGACGGCGGAGGCCCTCAAGAACCTGGATGACATTCTGAGCGTGCCGGGGGTCGACGCTATCTACGTCGGCCCCTCGGATCTCTCCCTTGCCCTCGGCTGCAAGCCTCGACTCGACCAGACGGATCCTCCGGTGGTCGAGGCGCAGCAGATGATCGTGAAGGCCTGCAAGAAGCACGGGGTAGTGGCGGGGATCCACAACGCCACCGCGGCGTACTCCGTCAAGATGATCGACGAAGGTTATCAGTTCGTCACCTTGGCCAGCGATAGCCGCCACATGGCCATGAAGGCCGCCGAGGAAGTCGCTGTCGTGCGTAAGACGGGCAAGGTGGGGGGCAAGCTCCCAGCGTACTAGTCGTGCGCTTCGACGAGGCGCTGCTCTCGCAAGCGCGCCGGAACCTCGCCGCCTTCGAGCGGAGAGCCCTCGACGTGGATGGACGGAAGCCCGCGGCGGTGGCCCTGGTCCTTCTCGCCGACGAGGAAGGGCGCGGCTGCTTCCTCCTCACCAAGCGCGCGCCCACCCTGCGGGCCCACACCGGGCAGTGGGCGCTCCCCGGTGGCCGCATCGACGCGGGAGAGAGCCCGCCCGAGGCGGCCCTGCGCGAGCTATACGAGGAGCTCGGGCTCCGCCTCGGCGACGAGACCGTCCTCGGCGTCCTCGACGACTACCCGACACGCTCCGGCTTCGTGATCACGCCCGTCGTTTTCTGGGCGGAGGCCTCTGGCCCGCTCGCCCCGAACCCCGCGGAGGTCGCGCGCGTGCACCACGTTCCTCTCGAGGCGCTGGACGCGCCAGACGTGCCGCGCTTCATCAGCATTCCCGAGAGCGATCGGCCGGTAATCCAGCTCCCCATCCTGGGCGCGCTCATCCACGCTCCTACCGCCGCTGTCATCTATCAGATGCGTGAGGTGGTGAGCCACGGCCGCTCCACGCGCGTGGATCATCTCGAACAGCCCGTGTGGGCATGGAGATAGGAGGCGTATGGCAAAGCTCGCCGGACAGATCGCCATCGTGACGGGAGCGGGGACGGGCATCGGCCGCTCCACGGCCCACATGCTGGCTGCCGAGGGTGCGCACGTCGTGCTGTCCGGGCGTCGGCGGCCGCCCCTCGACGTGGTCGCCACCGAGATCACCAAGGCGGGCGGCAAAGCAGTGGCGCGCGAGAGTGACGTCTCGCGGCCGGAGCAGGGACGCGCTCTCATCGACTGGGCGGTCAAGGCTCTCGGCCGCGTGGATATCCTGATCAACAACGCCGGGCACTCCAGCAAGGCGCGTAACGTCCGCTGGATCGGTCAGGAGGAGTGGGACGCCGTCATCAACGTCAACCTCACCGGCGTCTACGCGCTGATTCAGGCTGCGCTGCCCGGCATGATCGAGCGCGGCGGCGGGACCATCGTCACCGTGGGCTCGGTCGCCGCCCACCGCCCCGGCCTCATCGGGGGAGCGCCCTACGGGGCGGCCAAGGCGGGCGTGCTGAACCTCATGGGGCACGTCCACACCGTGCTG
>DATGCY010000088.1:0-4436 GCA_035311385.1 Candidatus Methylomirabilota bacterium | reverse complement strand
AAGACGCGCTTGTCCGCGAACTGCAGCGCCCAGATGCTCGAGTCCGACGGCGCGGGTTTGAGGCTGACTCCGAGGGAGCCGCCCGTCCAATCGCGCTCCGCGATGATGAGGAGGCGCACGACCTCCGAGACGGCGAGGGTGACGAGCCCGAAATAGTGGCCGACCACCTGGAAGCGCGAGCACGGGTAGCCGATGACGACGGCCAGGATCACCGTGAGCAGCACGGCCACGAGCCCGCCGATCCACGGGGTGAGGCCGAAGAAGTTCCAGAGCAGACAGGTCGCGTAGGCGCCCACGCCGAGAAAAGCGCCGTGGCCGAGGGAGCCGAGGCCGAAGCGGCCCATGAGCGACCACGCCCCAGCGACGAAGGACCAGACGAAGATCTGGACGATGACGTGGACGAGGTATTCCCGCATCCGGCCGAGGGGGAGGAAGGGCTCCACGGCGAGGAAGGCGATGATGAGGACGGCCCAGAGGCGTCGCCACCTCATGTGCGCTTGGCAAAAATCCCGCCGGGCCGGACGAACATCAGCACGATGAAGATCACGAAGGCGACCACGTAGCCCATCTCGGTGGAGATCAGCACCCCGCCCACGGAGATGACCTGGCTCATGATGAAGGCGGCCACGAACGCCCCGAACATGCTGCCGAGGCCGCCCAGCACGCAGATCATGAAGGTGAGGGGACCGAAGGCGCCGCCGAAGTACGGATGGACGGCGTACTGGATGATCAGGAGCGCGCCTGCGATGCCCGCCATGGCGCCGCCCACCCCGGAGGTGACGAGATAGAGCCGGAGCGGGTTTGCGCCCATGAGGGCGGTGGCGTCGCGATCCTGGGAGACGGCGCGGATGGCCGTGCCCACGAAGGTGCGGGTGAGGAAGAGGTAGAGGCCGAGCATGGCCACGATGGACAGGCCGAAGGCGATGAGACGGGGAAAGGAGATGAAGACGCCCCCCACCTCGAGCACGGGCAGGTTCACGCGCACCGAGCGATGGTCCGTGCTCCAGAGGAGGGTGGCGAAGGACTGGATGAAGAAAAGGAGTCCCCCCGTGGCCAGGAACTGGTTGATGGGCGGGCTCGACAAGATGGGCGAGATGATCAGGAGGTGGACGAGGAGGCCCAGGATCACCCCCGTCACGACAGAGCCCACCCCGGCCAGCACGATGGGCCAGTGGTAGACGGTGACCAAGAAGTACACGGCGTACATGCAGAGCATGACGAGGTCGACGTAGGCGATCCACACGATATCGATCACGCCGAAGATGAGGTTGAGCCCGAGGGCGAGCAGGGCCAGTACGCCGCCCAGCAACACGCCGTTGACCACCGCCTCGAGCAGGAACAGCGGATCAATCATAAGAGTCGGAGGGGGGCTCCGCCCCCCTTCCGAACCTCCCCCCGAGAAGGATTGCGCCGGCGAAGCCGGCGCTCGAAGCGGAACAGCCGTTCAGGCGAGGTTCCTGAATGCCGCTCGCACAGTCGGGCGGGTCGATTCGGGCGCAGCGGTTGGAGGGCAGCTCGGTGAACCCCTTCCAAGCGTGCGCGGCCCGCAGGGCTGCGATTCAGGCGAGAGGGTGACGCAGCCAGCCGCGCCACGGTACCCGCGACGAGAGGCCACGTCAGCCTCGCGCGTCGAATCGTCATGCGCTAGGCGCCCACGTAGGCTTTGCGCACGAAGTCCTGCTCGACGAGCTCGCTCGCGCGGCCTTCCATCTTGATGCGTCCTACCTCGAGCAGATAGGCGCGATCCACGATCTTGAGGACCTGGCGCACGTTCTGCTCGACCACGAGGATGGTGTAGCCCTCCTCGCGCACGCGGCGGATGAGGTCGAAGAGGCGCAGCACCATCACGGGGGCCAGGCCCATTGATGGCTCGTCGAGGAGGATGAGCTTGGGCCGCGACATGAGGGCACGGCCCACCGCGAGCATCTGCTGCTCTCCGCCCGAGAGGCTGCCCGCCCGCTGCGTCGGCCGCTCCGCTAGCGCCGGGAACAGGGTGTACACGCGCTCGAGGCTCTCGCGGTAGTGCGTGCGCGCGGCGGGGATGAACGCGCCCATCTTGAGGTTCTCCCCCACGGTCAGCGCGGGGAAGATGCGCCGGCCTTCGGGCACGTGCGCGATACCGTGGGCGACCACGTCGTAGGCCTTCTCACCCGAGAGATCACGCCCCTCGAAGACGAGCTGGCCGGAGCGGGCGGGGAGGAGCCCGGAGATCACGCGCATGAGGGTGGTCTTCCCCGCGCCGTTGGGGCCGACCACGGCTACCGCTTCCCCTTTCTCCACGCGGATACTCACGTCCCACAGCGCGGTGAAGGCGCCGTAGCCCGAGGTGATCCCGTGCAGCTCGAGCATGCTCACGTGAGTACGACCTTCTCACCGAGGTAGGCCTCGATCACCTGGGGGTTCTCGGCGATCTCGAGGGGCAGGCCCTCCGCGATCTTCTCACCGTGATCGAGCACGACCAGGCGATCGACCACGCGAAGGAGGGTGGCCATGATGTGCTCGACCCACACGATGGTGATGCCGAGCTCTCCGCGGATGCGACGGAGCATCTCGGCGGCGTCGTGCATCTCGGCGGGATCGAGCCCGCCCAAGCTCTCGTCGGCGAGGAGGAGCTTGGGCTTGGTGGCGAGCGCCCGCGCCAGTTCGAGCTTCTTGAGGCCGCCCGCGCCTAGCAATGTGGTGGAGGCGGCAGGATCCGTGGGCAGGCCCACCAGGGTGAGCACCT
This sequence comes from Candidatus Methylomirabilota bacterium, assembly GCA_035311385.1. Classification (GTDB taxonomy): domain Bacteria; phylum Methylomirabilota; class Methylomirabilia; order Rokubacteriales; family CSP1-6; genus AR37. Next base: position 1,711 of record DATGCY010000088.1, on the reverse strand, counting down.
CCGCGGCCTGCTGGCGCGCCTCCGCCTCAGTGTTGCGGGTCGCCGAGCCGAAGTGGGAGGCGACGGCGACGTTCTCCAGGATGGAGAGCTTGCGGAAAGGACGCGGGATCTGGAAGGTGCGCGCGACGCCGCGATGGCAAATGGCATCGGGGGTGAGCCCGCCGATCTCATCACCGAGGAACTTGATCGAGCCGCCAGAGGGCAGCAGCGCCCCCGAGATGCAGTTGAAGCACGTGGTCTTGCCCGAGCCGTTCGGTCCGATCAGTCCGAGGATCTCACCCGGCGTGATCTCGAAGGAGACGCCCCGCAGGGCGAGGAAGCCCCCGAAGCGCTTGGTCAGCCCCGAAACGGTCAGCACGGAGGCGACGACGGCGCCGCCGGAGCCTGGCCGCCCGGACGGCGCCGTCTGGCTCGGCTAGCGCGCAAAGAGAGGAGAGGAAGCGGGCAGCAGCACGGCGGGCGTCGCCGTCTGCACGGACTTGGGCCACACGACCTCGAACTTCCCGTCGATCACCTGGAAGACGGTCGGGAACGCGCGCTCGTTCTGGCCGCGCATCGGATTGCCCTCGCCGAGGAACTTCACGCCGTAGCCCTGGCTCGTCCCACCCTCGGGGATGTCGGTCTCGCGGGCGGCCTTGGCGAGCTGCTCGGAGGAGAAGCCACCGTGCTTCTGGATGGCGCGCGGGAGCACGTCGAGGAGGAGGATGCCCAGATTGTTGAAGCCCATGGAGACGTGGGGGGCGATGGGCCCGTCGCCGAACTCTTTCTGGTAGCGCTTGACCATCTCGCGCGTCATCTCGGCCGCCTTGGGGCTCACCTTCTTCTCGATGAGCTGGGACGCCACGGGATCCACGGTATGGAAGCCCTCGGACTCGTTGCCAATGGTTTCCTTGAGCTTGTCGAGCTGGCTGTGCCCCGCCCCGTGGCCGACATAGGCCTTGACGCGAAGCCCCTGCTCCTTGGCCTGACGCAGGAAGAGCGCGATGTCGGGATTGTAGCCGGTGTGGAAGAGCACGTCGGGACGGGCCGCGCGGAGCTTCGTCACCAGCGAGGAGAGGTCGGGCGCCTGGATCGAATAGCCTTCCTTGAGGACCACCTGCATCCCCTGCTTCCGCGCCTCCTCGTCATTGGAGGTGCCCACGTTGGTGCCGTAGGGACCGTCCTCGTAGATGATGGCCACCCGCAGATCCTTGGGCGACTTCTTGAGCTTCTCCTGCGCGTAGGCTGCGATGTACTGGACAGAGTAGGAGCCGAACAGCCCGCCGTTGGGCTGGGGGCGGAAGGTGTACTGGAGGTTGCGGTCCTTGAACACGGCGTCCGCGATGGCGGTGGTGATCCAGAGGAAGCGCTTCTGCTTGTCCACCCGCTCCGCGATGGGCACCGCGTGCGCGCTCGAGTAGATGCCGGCGAGGATGTCGACCTTCTCCGCGTTCAAGAGCCGTTCCGCCTCGTTGATGGCCACGTCGGCCTTGGACTGGCTGTCCCCGTCGACGCGCACGAGCTTGTACTTACCGAGCACGCCGCCGTGCTCGTTGACGTAGTCGATGATCATCTTGGCGCCGCGCCAGCAGTTGACCGAGCCGCCCGCCGCGAAGGGCCCGCTTTGATCGAAGAGGACACCGATCTTGATGGTCTGCGCCTGCGCGTCGGCGAGATCACGGGAGACCACGGCCGTGCCCACGGCGCCCACGAGGAGCAGGACGAAGACGAC
>DATGCY010000087.1:0-5510 GCA_035311385.1 Candidatus Methylomirabilota bacterium | reverse complement strand
CGCGATCTCTGCTTCACCCCCGCCACCGAGCTCCAGCGTCTCTACCGTCGTGGCCAGACCTCGCCGCTCGAGGTGATGGAAGCCGTGCTGGCTCGCGTCGACGCCGTGAATCCCAAGCTCAACGCCATCGTGACCCTGACGCGCGAGTCGGCGCTCCGCGAGGCGCGGGCGGCCACTGGTGCTCTCAAGAGACGGAGCAAGAAGCTTGGCCCGCTCCACGGCGTGCCCGTGACCATCAAGGACCTGACCCAGACCAAGGGCGTGCGGACCACCTGGGGCTCCAAGGTCTTCGAGGATCACATTCCCACCGAGGACGCTCTCATCGTGGAGCGGCTCAAGGCTGCGGGCGCCATCGTGCTCGGCAAGACCAACACCCCTGAGTTCGGGGCGGGCGGCAACACCTTCAACGCAGTCTTCGGCGTCACGCGCAATCCCTGGAACCCCGCCTTCACCTGCGGCGGCTCGAGCGGCGGCGCCGCAGTGGCGCTGGCCACCGGCATGGGCCCGATCGCCCAGGGCTCGGACACGGGGGGGTCGCTGCGCACGCCGGCCGCCTTCTGTGGCGTGGTCGGCTTTCGCACCAGCCCGGGCCTCGTCCCCTACTATCCCAAGCTCATCGGGTGGGATTCGATCGGCGTCACTGGACCGATGGCGCGCACGGTGGCCGACGTGGCGCTCATGCTTTCCGTCGTGGCCGGATACGATGACCGCGCCCCCATCTCCTACGAGGTGGACTCCGCGGCCTTTCCCCGCGCAGTGCGCTCGCCCTCCGTGAAGGGATGGAAGGTCGCGTGGACGCCGGACCTCCATGGCCTCATCCCCGTGGACGCCGAGGTGGCTCGGGTGGCGGAGGACGCCACGCGCGTGTTTCGCTCGCTAGGGGCCAAGGTGGAGACAGCCTGCTGCGACTTCAGCGAGGTCAACGACATCGTGCTGGGCACGCGCGGGGTGTCCATGGTGGCGAGCCACGCAGAGAAGCTCGCCCGTTGGAGGGACCAGATGCAGAAGGGTCTGGTGTGGAACATCGAGCAGGGCCTCAAGCTCTCTCCCGAGGAGATCGGGCGGGCGGAGGCGCTCCGCACCACCCTGTGGCATCGCGTGCGCACCTTCATGGCCACGCGCGAGCTCCTCATCCTGCCCACGGTGGCGGTGCCTCCCTTTCCCGTCGAGACGCCCTACCCGACAGAGATCAACGGCAAGCCACTCGACAACTACACGCAGTGGTTCTTCCTCACCTACGGCATCACTCTCACCGGTCTCCCCGCCATCTCCGTGCCGTGCGGCTTCACGGCGAGCGGGCTTCCCGTGGGGCTACAGATCGTGGGACGGCGGCACCAGGAGACAATGGTACTGCGGGCGGCCGCCGCGTTCGAGGCGGCCGCGCCCTGGGCGCACCGCATCCCCCCCACGGTCACGGGCAGCTGACAACGTCCAGCCCGATCATTCGCAACTCACTCGCGTGTAGCCGGGACGGGTGGCGGCGGGGGCGGGGGAGCGCTCCGGCGGAGTGGGACCCCTCGTCCTGCGCGCCGCCCGCAGGGCGGCGATTCAGGCGAGCGAGTGACGCAGCTGGAGCGCTCCCCCGCCCCCGCCGACGGGCACCGGCCCGTCTCGCGCTCCTTATGTTGTCGTGAAGGATCCGGGCGTGAATGATCAGGACCACCGCGAGCACACCCGGACCACCACCACCTTTTGGAAGAACTCACGACCTGTGGGCTAGAGAGATGAAGGGCAGCGCGCGTCATCTCGCTCACCGTACCGATGCGTGGTCTGGAGCTCGGGACGCGTCACGGTGGCGCGGACGCGAGCTACAGGGACGACGCCCGCCAGTCGGGGGCGGGCTCGGGCGGATCGGAGGCGAGCCCCGCCGCCCGGATTCCTTCGATGGCGCAGTACTCGTCGCGGTCGGAAGTATCGCCGCTCACTCCCACCGCCCCGATGGCGCGCCCCTCGCGATCGAGGATGAGCACGCCGCCCGGGACGGGAATGAATTGCCCGCGCGACGCCGTGGCCACTGCGCTCTGGAAGGCGGGCCGATTCTCCAGCCGATCGCGGATGGCCCGCGAGGGAATTCCCATGCCGAGAGCGCCGCGCGCCTTGCCCTGGGCGATGCGGATCCGCAACGTTCCGCAGCCGTCATCGCGCTGCACGGTCACCACCTGCCCGCCCGCATCCACCACCACCACGGCGAGGGGGAGCATGCGCTCTCGCCGGCCCGCGGCGATGGTGCCGGTGGCGATGGCGATGGCCTGCTCGAGGGTGAGGCTCGAGACGACGTGACGAAGCGCCATTCAGGCCCTCTTCTCTAGGCGCGGGAGGCAGCCGATGCGTCCGCGCCGGGTGTCTGCAGCACGCTGACGGCGACCCGCAAGCTCTCCGTCCCGCCGCCGCGTCGGAGACCCTTCACGGGCGGCACGTCGTCGTAGTCGCGTCCGTGCCCCACCTTCACATAGGTCTGGCCCACCATCGTGCCGTTGGTGGGATCGAAGCCAACCCACCCACTGCCCGGCAGATATGCCTCGAGCCAAGCGTGCGAGGCGTCCGAGCCGAGAGTGCGCCCCGGCATGGTCTCGAGGTAGCCGCTCACATAACGGGACGGGATGCCGAGCATGCGGCAGAGGGCGAGCATGGCATGGGTGTAGTCCTGGCACACGCCCACCCCCGCCTCGATGAAGTCCGCGATCGGCGTGTCGATCTCCGTCACGTCCTGGCGATAGGTGAAGAAGCCGTGCAGGTATCGCGTTACGCGGCCGAGATAGTCGACGATGTCGTCCTCGGGGGGCAGCGGTGGCGCCTGCATCGCCCCCGCCCAGTCGCGATCGAGGGGCACGCGTCGCGTGGGAGCGAGGAAGTCGAAGAAGCGCGGGCGAAGCTCGACGAGGCTCTCCGCCGCCACGGGCATGGGGACGGGACGCGGATAGGTGACCACGTTCGAGCGCGCCAGGATGGACAGTCGCCGATGCGCCTCCGGGATGTGGAACTGGTGCACGCGGTTGCCGTAGTAGTCGACGTGATTGCGAACGGTGACCTCCGGCGTCAGCTCGAGGGCGAAAGACAGGAGGCTCTGCCCCTCATCGTCGAAGGGGAAGAGCCGCACCTCATTGAAGGAATCCCAGGCCGGCTCGGGATAGCGATACTCGGTCAAGTGCGCCACGCTCAGGTGCACCGGCGCGCCGGCCCCCGCCGTCACGACGCCGCCTCCCCCGGCACCGTGGACGCCTCCAGGGAGCCCTTCACCCCGAAGTAGGTCGCGCTGATGGCGTCGGAGATTGCGGCGACCTCTTCGAGAAGCGTCTCGATGCCCGGCTCCCGACTGTCGAGAATCGCCTCCACGCCGGGAAGGTACTCGAGCCGCGCGGCGAGCCAACCCGACTGGCGCGTGGCCGAGGTCGAGACGCCGGGATTGAGCCGCTCGATGCTTCCCAAGGTGGAGTGGAGGGCGGCGAGGTTGTGACGCACGCTCCGCGGGAAGTCGGAGTCGAGGAGGAGGAAGGCGGCGATGCGCCGCCCCTCGAGGGCGACATGGTGCCGCTTGCGAAAAGCCTCGTAAGCGGAGACGGACTTCAGTAGCGCCATGCCGCGGTGGTTCTCGAGGCCGCGCGCCACCGGCTCCTGCCCCGCTCCCTGCCGCTGACGAACCTGGAGGAGACGCAGCACGTTGTCTGCGCGCTCGAGGTGCTGACCGGCCAGGAGAAAGTACCAGCCGAGGTCGCGTGGCAGGGTCGCCTGCGCGATGCCGAGGAAGAGATGGCTTGCCTCGCGCGCGGTGACGCAGTACTCATGGAGGCCGTCGTCCTCCAGCACACGCTCGGTGGAGAAGCAGAGGGTGAGATAGGCCCGGTTGAGCGTCTCCCACATCTCGAGGCTGATGCGATCGCGCAGCCCGCGCGCGTCCTCGCGGGCCCGGCTGAGGCTCGAGCGGATGCTCGAGGCGTTCTGGGGATGGAAGGCAAGCCACTCCGGCACCGTCCGCCCGTCCGCGCGGTCGAAGTGCTCGCGGAAGGCCGCCTCGTCGCCCGTCAGGGCGAGGAGCGGCGCCCACTGCTCGGTGACGATGCCCTTGGCCCCGGGGACTACGGGCGCCTCCACGATGGCGTAGTAGTTGACGTCGAGGAGCCGCGCGGTGTTCTCCACGCGCTCGATGTAGCGACCGATCCAGTAGAGGTTCTCGGCGATGCGGCTCAGCATCAGGCCGGCCCGGACTCCGAGAGGACCCAGGTGTCCTTGGAGCCGCCACCCTGCGAGGAGTTGACCACCAGGGAACCGCGCTTGAGGGCGACGCGGGTGAGTCCGCCCGGCACCACCGTGATGTCCTCGCCCACGAGCACGTACGGCCGCAGGTCGATGTGGCACGGCTCGAAGCAGCCCGTGTCCGAATAAAACGACGGATGACGGCCGAGCCCGATCACGGGCTGGGCGATGTAGCTCGCGGGATCGGCGCGGACCTGCTCCAGATACGCCTCGCGCTGCGACGAGGTCGACTCCGGGCCGATGAGCATGCCGTAGCCTCCCGACTGGCCCACCGCCTTGATCACGAGTGACTCCGCGTTGTCCAGCATGAAAGCGAGCCCCTCCGGCTCCGCCCCGAGATGGGTCGGCACGTTGGGCAGGATGGGCTCTTGGCCGAGGTAGTAGCGAATCATGGCCGGCACGTAGCTGTACATCGCCTTGTCGTCGGCGACGCCGGTGCCCACGGCGTTGGCGAGGGCAACGCGGCCCTGGCGGTAGACCTGGAGCAGCCCGGGGACGCCGAGCATGGAGTCGGGGCGGAAGACGGCGGGGTCGAGGAAGTCGTCGTCGATCCGACGATAGATCACGTCCACCTGCTGGCGGCCCTGCGTCGTCCGCATCCACACCCGGCGATCTTCCACGTAGAGGTCGCGCCCCTCGCACAACTCGATGCCCATCTGCTGGGCGAGAAAGGCATGCTCGAAGTAGGCGCTGTTGTACTGGCCGGGGGTGAGGACCACGATGGTCGGCTCCCGGAGATCACGCGGGGAGAGGCTGCGCAGCATCTCGAGGAGCGCAGTGGTGTAGTGCTGCACGGGCCGGACACCTCTTCCCTCGAAGAACAGCGGGAAGGTGCGGGTCATGACCATGCGGTTCGCCAGCATGTAGCTCACCCCGCTCGGGGTGCGCAGGTTGTCCTCCAGCACGAGATAGCGGCCGTCCTCGTCGCGGATCAGGTCGATCCCGCTCACGTGGGTGTAGACGTTGTGGGGCAGCGCGATGCCGTGCACCTCACGGCGGAAGGCGGAATTGCCGAGGACGAGGTGCCGGGGCACCACCCCGTCGTCGAGTATCTTGGCCTCGTGATAGATGTCGCGCAGGAAGAGGTTGAGGGCACGGACGCGCTGAATCAGCCCTGCTTCGATGGTGGCCCACTCGGCGGCGGGAATCACCCGGGGCAGAAGATCGAAGGGGAACGTCCGCTCGGTGCCGGACTCGTCACCGTAGACGGTGAAGGTGATCCCCTGGTTGCGGAAGGTCAGGTCGGCCAGCGCGCGCCG
>DATGCY010000086.1:0-8779 GCA_035311385.1 Candidatus Methylomirabilota bacterium | reverse complement strand
CGCGGTGTGGGGGAGCTAGCCCCGCCCCATGGCGCGCAGGAAGTCTGACATGGTCGGGAAGCGCATCATGGGATTCCGCCGCTTCTCGTCACCGATGGTGGTGGCGATACCGCCGTAGTTGTGGCCGGGAAACACCACCGTCTCGTCGGGGAGGGCGCCCAAGCGCGTGGTGAGCGACGTGTACATCTCCTTGGGATCGCTGCCCGGGAGGTCCGTCCGTCCGCAGGAGCGAATGAACAGCGTGTCCCCGGAGATGAGGCGGCCGTCCACGAGGAAGCACTGCGAGCCCGGGGTGTGCCCCGGCGTGTGGACGAAGGTAATCGTGCGCTTCCCCATCTGGAGCGTGTCGCCTCCGCTCACCTTGACGAGGTCGGAGCCGTAGCCGCGCAGGAACTCGCGTTCGGCGGCATGCACGTAGACTTTGGCCGGCGTGCGCTCCAGGAGCGCTTCGATGCCCGGAATGTCGTGGCCGAAGAGATGGCCCCCCACGTGGTCCTGATGGGTATGGGTGACGAGGACGCCACCGAGTTGCATCCCGTCGGCGGCGACCTGATCGAGGATCGCGTCGATTTCCCAGGCAGGATCCACCACGACGCACTCGCGCGTCTCCGGATCGCCGATGAGATAGACGAAGTTCTGCATCGGGCCCAGCTCCATCTGCCTCAGGTAGAGCGTGTCCGTCGGCATGGATCCTCCTCTCACCGATCGCCCGAGGGCGGCCGGCGCGCGCCCCGCTACCCCGGGATGTCGGCGGGAGCCTTACGGATGTCGTCGAGGCTCTTGGCCTCGACCGCGTAGATGGCAGGCGACGATTTGCTCCGGACGTACGTGAGCTTATCGTCCGTGCGTCCTACGGTGAGGGCGGCGACCTCGCTCCCGTCCGGCTTGAGCACGGTCACCTCGATGTTTGGCTTGTCGAGCCCGTAGCGGGCGGGATCGGCGCCGTCGGGGGAGGCAATCTCCGTCCACTTGAGGGCGCGCAGGGCCAGCAGGAGGCTCGTCACCTTGAATTCCTTGGCGGGCGCCTTGGTCGGCTCGAGCACCTGCCAGTCGTCCTGGCCCTTGCGCTCGAGGAGGAGACGCTTGTCGCCCACCGTCACGCGAATCCGCTTCACGTCTTTCATGTCGAGGTCGGCCATCACCGTCTTGTCGCGCAGGTCGGTGGCCGTTTTGGCCATCTCCTTCACGTCCTTAGCGTCGACCATCGCCACGGGTCCTGTGCCCGCGGGAGCGGCCACGCCGCTGAGCTCGCCCGCGCGCACGGCGTTGGAGAAGCCAAGGAGGAGAACCTTCGCCTCCTTGACGCCGTCCTCCCAGAGCCGCACCGTCACGTCGGGCTTGGTCAGGTAGCGCGCGATGCCCGCCGCCGTGTCGTCGAGGAAGCCGACGGCGCGCAGGTCGCGGATTTTCCACAGGAGCCCGTTCACCGCGCCCGTGTCGGCCTTGAGCGCCTCGGGGGCGGTGATCTTCCAGTTGACCCCGTCGCGCTCGAGGGTGACCTTCCCGCCTGCGCTCTCGATCTCCACGCGATTCACCTTGTCGTAGGCGTACGGGAAAACCGTCTTGTCGCGGGCCATGGCCACCGTCTTGGGCACCTTGTCCCACGCTTCGGACGGCACCAGGAGCACCTCGCTGTCGCCTTCCCGCTGGACGTAGACGCCCTTCTTGTCCGCATCCGTCTTGCCCACGAGGATGGTCTTGGCGGTGCGGTCCTTGTCCTTGCCCAGCCACAACGTGAGCTTCGAGGGCTTGTCGAGCCCGTAGGTCCCCGGCGACTTCGGCGCGGTCTCGAACTCCTTGATGCGGGCGCTGGCCAGCCGCTCGAGCATGTCGCTCACGAGATCACTGTCGGCGCGATAGGGCCCGGGGCGAGCCACCGTCCACTTGCCACCCTCCTCGGGCTCGAGGGTCATGTGGGAGCCGTCGCCGAAATCGAGATCGATGGCCGTCACGTTTTTGCGGTCGAAAGCCACGAGTGTCTTGTCCCGGAAATCGGCCACGGGACGCGCGGTGTCCCGAGCCACCGACTCGCCGAGCGCGACCACGGCCGGCTTGCTCCCCTCGCGCGCGTACACCCACACCCCGGTGGGATTCTTGCCCCCCACGGTGAGAGTGAACGGCTTGGTCTGCCCTTTCACGTCGAGCGTCACGGTGGCCGCGGGCGGCTCCAGCCCGAAATCGGCAAGCTTGGTCGGATTCGACTCGATCTCGCGATCCACGCGCGCCGTGGTGAGGTCGGTCAGCACCTCGTTGGCCACGCCGCCGTCGGCCCGCGTCTTCACGGGCTCGACCATCTCCCAGCCGTCGCCCGCGCGCTTGAGCTTGATGGTGTCGTCCTTGCGGGCGATGGTGAAGCTCTCTACGTCCTTGGGCTCGACCATCCACAGCCGGCCCTTGGCGCTCTCCGCCTTCTCGCGCTTTGGGACAAGCCACTGGTTGTCCACGATGAGGAAGCCACCCAAACCGGCTACGAGAACGGCGAGCACGACCAGCGTCTTCCAGCTCATGGCTGGTCGTCCACGCAAAGGGAGCCACTCGAACCAGTTACGAGAACAGCGAGCGTCTTCGAGGTCATGACCAGCGGCTACTTGGAGCGGCGGCGACGCACCACGAGCACGATGCCGCACACCATCACCGCGCCCGGAATCACCACCATGGACAACCAGAGGATGGCGTTCTTTTGCGCTTCCGTGGCGTAGATGGGATTCTGGCGCGGGTCCTTCGGGCGCACCGCGATTTCGTCTTCCTGCCCGGCGAGCCACGCCACGATGTTCAGGAAGAGGTCCCGGTTGCCCTGGAACCCCAGCGCCTGGTTGGACGCGAAGGTCGAGGTGCCGAGCACGACGAGCCGGCCCTTGGGCTTCTTGCTCTCGTCCGCCTCCGCCTGGCCCGAGGCCTTCGGTCCCGGCGTGGGCTCGATGGTGACGGCGACGAGCACGGGCACGGGGCCCGGCGTGTCGTTGGCATCGTGGCTTGCCGGTTCCCCCTTCCGCAGTCCCGCCAGGTTGGTCTCGCCCCACGACTCGGGGCTCGTCTTGGCGAGGGTGGTCACGGTCACCCCCTTGGGCGGGGTCTTGGCCGGCGAGACCGAGCGCGTGAGGGGAAAGCCCGTCATCACCTTGGCCATGTCTTTGGTGATGGGATGCTGCTCATACTGCATGACCAGCGGCACCTCGGGCCCTACCCCGAGGAGACGGCCGATGGGGCTCGGCTCCACCACGAGGTCCTGTCCCAGGGTGACGCCGTACTTGGCCAGGTACTTGGCGAGCCCATCAGCCTGGAGGGGGTCGGCCATGACGAGCACGTGGCCGCCTTGGGCGAGGTACTCGTCGATGGCGCCTAGCTCCGGCGGCAGGAGATCTGTCTTGGGCCCGGGAATCACGACCACCGCAGCGTCCGCGGGGATCTTGCCCGTGCGGGCTAGCTCGAGCTCCTTCACCGTGTAATTGGCCTTTTCGAGCTGCTCCTTGGCCTGGCTCATCCCCATCCGCTCGGCGCTCGAGATGTCGCGCTCCCCGTGTCCCTTGACGAAGTAGACGATCGGATTGCCCGCGCGCGTCACCTTGACGAGCGCGTTGGTGAGCCGCTCTTCCTCGGCGTCCAGCACCTTTTCGGACTTCTCCCCGCTCTGCATGACGAGGGTACCGTAGCTCTCTACCCCGTAGCGGCGGGCCAGTCCCGGCGAGCGATCCGGGTCCTCCATGCGATAGGTGAATTTCCCGTCGGAGGCCTGGGCGTACTGTTTCAGCAGGTCCTCGGCGGTGCGCTTACCCGGCGTGTCCGATCGGAAGAAGCCGATCACCTCCACGGGCGACTTCAGCGCCTTGAGCAGCTTCACCGTCTGCGGCGAGAGGCTGTGGCGCTTGTTCTCCGTCAGGTCCCAGCGCGCGTTGTAGCGCAGGGACACCGCGTTGGCGAGCACGGCCACCCCCAAAGCGAGCACGATGAGGAGGGCGGCGCTGGCCCCATAGCGGGTGCCACGACGGCCGAGGATCGAGGCGCCTTCTCGCCAGTTCAGGGCGAGGGTAACCACGAGGAGGACAGCGGCCAGGATGAGCAGGGCCACGCGCAGCTTGATCAGCCACGGCACGAAGAGGACGAGGGCTGCCGCGGCGAGGAGGCAGATCACGACCGCCCACAGGCCCCAGCGCTTGAGGAAGGTCACCGGCCTAGCCCCGCCACCGCTTGGACTCGAGGGACCGGAGGGTGAGAAAGAGGGCGAAGGCGATCACCGTGAGGTAGTACACGAGGTCCTTGGTGTCGATGACGCCCTTGGCGAAGCTGTCCATGTGCTCGATGATCGCCATCTGTTGCACCACGGTGCGGAGGGCGCCCTGCGCCGAGTCCGCGAACCAGCCGAGGAGCCACAGCGCGAGGAGCACCCCGAAGGTGCCGAACCCCGCCACGATCTGATTCTCCGTGGTCGAGGAGATGAAGAGCCCGACGGCGAGGAAGGCGCCTCCGATGAGGAGGAGGCCCAGGTAGCCGGTGAGCACGGCCCCCCACTCGATCCGGGTGAACCAGGCCACGGTGGCGGGATAGAACAGCGTGACGATGAGGATGAAGACGTAGAGACTGAGCGCGGCGAGGAACTTCCCCGCCAGCACTTCACCGTCGCGCAGCGGATAGGTGAGGAGCAGCTCCATGGTGCCCGCGCGCTTCTCCTCCGCGAAGAGGCGCATGGTCAGCATGGGGATGAAGAAGAGGAGCACCACCGCCATGTTGTAGGTGAGGGGCCGCAGAATGTTCTCGGTGGCGTTGAGCCCCTGCCCCATCATCTGCGGCTGCATGGCCGCCCGCATCGAGAACTCCGCGTACTGGATGAAGGATGGCGCAAAGAAGAAGGCGGCGATGAACAGGAAGAAGGTGGCCACGGCGTAGGCCACGGGGGAGCCGAAGTAGAGCCGCATCTCCTTCTTGAAGATGGGTATGAAGCCCATCACGTGGTCTCCTGCACGTTCTCGATGATCTGCGGAGTGTGCTCCTCGCCCGCCACCACGCGGATGAACACTTCCTCCAGGGAGAGGCCGAGGGTGTGCAGCTCGAGGAGCTCCCATCCGCGCGCCGCCACCAACCGCGTGAGATCACCACGCACGTCGCGCCCGCGCGGGGACTCGATCACGAAGCGGGCCGCGCCGTCTCCGGACACCGCGGCGTCCACGGAGGTGACGCCGGGCAGGGCCTTGAGGGCGGCGGCCACCGCCGGCGACGGCCCGCCGATCTCCACCTCGACGCGAGCGGCGGGGAACACCTGCTGCACCAGCTCGGACTGCGTGCCCTGGGCCACGATGCGTCCGCGATGGATGATGATGATGCTGTCGCAGACCATCGAGACCTCGGGAAGGATGTGCGTGGAGAGGATGACGGTGTGCTGGCCGCCCAGCGACTTGATCAGGGCTCGGATCTCCGCGATCTGGCGCGGGTCGAGGCCGATGGTCGGCTCGTCGAGGATCAGTACCTCGGGATCGCCGAGGAGGGCCTGGGCCAGGCCCACGCGCTGACGATAACCCTTGGAAAGCTTGCCGATGAGGCGGTGCTGCATGTCCGCGATGGCGCAGCGGTCCATCACGTCGGCGACCTTCGAGCGGCGGAGACCCCGCGAGACGCCCTTGGCTTCGGCCACGAAGTCCAGATACGCGGCCACGGGCAGATCTCCGTAGAGCGGGGCGTTCTCCGGCAGATAGCCGATGCGCCGGCGCACCTCCAGCGACTGGCTAAACACGTCGAATCCTGCCACGGTGGCGCGCCCGCCCGTGGCCGCCATGAAGCACGCGAGGATCTTCATGGTGGTGGACTTGCCGGCGCCGTTGGGACCGAGGAATCCCACGATTTGTCCCTTGTCGACGTTGAAGGACACGTCGTGGATGGCCGTCACCGGCCCATAGCTTTTCGTGAGGTGGTCAGCCTGGATCATAGGATTGGTTGCGTAACCGCCCGGACCATCGCGCAGTATATCACACGGCTCAGAAGAGACCCGTGATCGTCCCCTCCACCGTCACGTCGACGCCCTCCGCGTTGGGCTTGCGCGGCAGCCCCGGCATGGTGGTGATGTCGCCTGCCTGCGCCACGAGGAAGCCCGCTCCCGCGGAGATCCGCACATCGTTCACGGTGACCCGGAAACCCCGCGGCCGGTTGAGCAGCGTGGGGTCGTCGGACAGCGAGCGCTGCGTCTTGGCCACGCACACGGGGAGGCGGCCATAGCCGAGGCTTTCCGCCTGCGCGATCTGGCGATCCACCCTCCGGGGATAGTCGACACCGTCGGCGCCGTACACGCGGGTGGCAATGGTCTCGAGCTTGCTCTTGATCGGCGCGTCGAGCGGATAGAGTGGGGCAAAGTCCGAGCGCTCGGACTCGAGGAGCTTGAGCAGGCCACGTGCGAGATCCTCGCCGCCCTCCCCGCCCTGCCCGAACACGTCGGCAACGTAGGCGGAAACCCCGAGGGCCGCGCAGCGATCGAGCGCGGCCTTGTACTCGGCTTCTGTGTCCGTCGGGTAGCGGTTGAGCCCGATGAGGAGCGGCACCTTGAACTGTCGCACCGCCTCCACGTGTGCCTCGAGATTGTCGAGACCGCGCACGAGCGCCTCGACGTTCTCCCGGCCCAACTCGGGGACGGGAATTCCGCCGTGATACTTGAGCGCGCGCACCGTGGCCACCACCATGGCGGCGTCGGGGCGGAGGCCGGCCAGGCGGCACTTGATATCGAAGAACTTCTCGGCGCCGAGGTCGGTGGCGAAGCCGGCTTCGGTGAGGCAGATATCTCCGAGCTTGAGCGCCATCCGCGTGGCCACCACCGAGTTGCAGCCGTGGGCGATGTTGGCGAAGGGGCCGCCATGGACGAGGGCCGGCGTCCCCTCCATGGTCTGCACCAGGTTGGGGTGGACGGCGTCACGCAGGAGGGCAGCCATCGCTCCAGTGACCTTGAGTTCGTCGGCGAGCACGGGGGCGCCGTCCGGCCGGAGGGCCACTACCATGCGGCCGAGGCGCACTTTGAGATCGGTCATGTCCTCGGCCAGGCAGAGCACGGCCATGATCTCGGAGGCGGACGTGATGTAGAAGCCACCCTCGCGCGGCACGCCGTCCATGCGGCCGCCCAGGCCCACCACCACCTCACGCAAGGCTCGGTCGTTCACGTCGAGGACGCGCCGCCAGAGCACCTGGCGCACGTCCATGCCGAGGGCGTTGCCGTGGTGGAGGTGGTTGTCCGCGGCGGCGGCGAGGAGATTGTGGGCGGAGGTGACCGCGTGGAAATCGCCGGTGAAGTGGAGGTTGACGTCCTCCATGGGCACCACCTGTGCCCGCCCCCCGCCCGTGCCACCGCCCTTCATGCCGAGGGTGGGACCGATGGACGGCTCGCGGAGGGCGATGACAGGCTTGGCTCCAATGCGCGCGAGCGCCTGCCCGATGCCGATGGTCATGGTGGTCTTGCCGTCGCCGGCGGGGGTGGGGGTGATCGAGGAGACGACCACGAGCTTGCCGTCGGGCTGAGCACGGCGGGCGGCGAGAGCGGACAGCAGTACCTTGGCCTTGTCGCGCCCGTAGGGCAGCCACTCCTCCGCGCCAAGTCCCAGCTCGCGGGCGATGTCAGCGATCGGTCGGGTCGAGGTCGGCATCCGGCATGATCTCCTTGAGCCAGTCGGGCATGGCGATCATCTTGGAGGTGGCGGGGTCCCAGCAGGCGTGGCGCGTGTAGCCGGTGGCCACCAGCTCGCCCGCCTCGTTCCTGATCTCGTACGAGAAGGTGAAGCTCGCCCGCTTCCGCTCGCTCACCCGCGACGTGACTTCCAAAAGGTCGTCGAGCTTGGCGGGCTTGATGTACTTCACGAAGGCTTCGACCACCGGCATGTGGATGCGGCGGTTCACCTCGGACATCGGCAGGTGTTTCTCACGCAGGTACTCGACGCGGCCGACTTCGAAGTAGGTGAGGTAGTTGCCGTAGTAGACGACCGACATGGTGTCGGTGTCCTTGTACCGGACGCGGATCCGGGTGAGCGAGGGCATCGAGCGGAGATCGTACCATCCCCGCCACGGATCTGGCGACGGCAGCGGACGTCAGACGTCGATGCGCTCCTCCGAGATGGGCTTGCGTGCCTTCATGTTGAAGCGGCCGTCGTAGAGGGGGCGGCCCTGGGTCGTCGGCCCCTGGTACTGGCAGAAGAGCATGAGCCCGCCCGTCTCCGTGGAGAGCGGCGGCTCGGAGTGTGGGTCGGGATAGAAGAGCATGGTGCCGGGGCCGTAGGTCGCGTCCCCGATCTTGAACTGGCCCTCGAGGATGTACCAGACCTGGGCGAAGTCGTGCTGATGGAACGGGTGGTGCGAGCCGGGCTCGTAGCGCACGAGGCCGGCGTTGGGCTCGGTCGGCCGCTCCGGACGCGGATGGAAGAGCATCTTGCTCCATTGCCCGGGCCAGCGCAGCGTCTCCCACGGCCGGTCATCGGCGTGGACTGCTTCCATGCCTTGGTGCCCCTTCTCAACGGCGTCGCTCATCTCGTCCTCCCGAGGTCAGAGGTACTGTCCGTAGCGGATTTTTTCGACCATCTCGCGGATGCGCCGATACCCGTCGATCTGATGCAGGAGATCCTGCGTGGTGACAAGGCCGGCGTCTCGACCCTGCCCCGCCGCGTGCACCTTCTGCTCCAGAGCGCGACCGAGGATCTCCGAGATCTCCGCGCCGCTCATGCCTCCCATGGGAGGCAGCACCGAGCGGTAGTCGATCTCGGCGAAGAGGGTGCGCCCCGCCGCCGTCTCGGCGCGCTTGCGAGCCAGCTCCAGGATCTCTTGC
>DATGCY010000085.1:0-12621 GCA_035311385.1 Candidatus Methylomirabilota bacterium | reverse complement strand
AAGAACGAGCTCCAGGTGGTCGCGCCCAGTAATCGCAAGGCGGTGGACGCGGACGACAATCAGATCAGCAAGAGCATCGAGAACCGCTTCAAGCAGGATCCGCAGCTGAAGCACGCGAAGATCGACGCCAAGGTGAATGCGGGCGTGGTCACTCTCACGGGTGAGGTCAAGTCGATCGACACGAGCGCCCGGGCCTCCGAGCTTGCCCGCGGAATTCCTGGTGTCCGCTCCGTGAAGAACGATCTGACCTTCGCGTCCTAGAGCAGCCTGAAGCCGTCCCAGGCCCGCAAGAAGCGGCCGGCCCGAGCCGGCCCTCGAGGGTCGGGCGGCATCGGGACGGGCACGCCGGTGGCGGACGCCACACCGCCATCGGCGTGCCCGGACTCCCTACCGACGTCCGAAGCCATTTATGAGCAGAATTCGAGAGGAGAAGACTATGTATCGACACATCATGCGGACGGTGGTCGCCGGATCACTGCTTGCCCTCGCCGTGAGCGGATGCGGCACGGCGACGGGGGCGGCGGTCGGTGGAGGGGCCAGCGCCGCCGTCGGAGCCGGAACGGGGTACGGGGCAGGGAAGGGCGCCCTCATCGGGGCGGGCGTAGGCGCGGCCGCCGGCGCCATCTATGACATCACCAAACACAACAACTAGGAGACGACGGACATGAAGATCCGGATCGCGCTACTGGCCGGCCTCGTGGCCGTGGGCAGTATGTGGAGCAGCTCGGCGATGGGGCAGGCGAAGCCCGCCTGCAATCCGCAGATCGCCAAGGGCAGCAGCACCCCTGACCGGATCGCGGGGCAGGTGGTGAAAATCGATCATCCGACGAGCCGCGTGACCATCAAGGAGGCCGACGGCAAGACGTACGAGTTCACCGCGGACAAGGAAACGCTACAGAACTTGAAGGTTGGTGACCGGCTGGAGGCGACCCTGCGGGCTCCCGCCTGCTGAGCCATCATGGCCACCACGCCTGCGAGCGTCGACAAGCACCCGCTGCATCCGATCTTGGTCGCCTTTCCCATCGGGCTCTGGATGTTCTCCCTCGTGTGCGATCTCATGCATCAATTCGGTCACGACAGGATGTGGAGCCTGATGGCCTGGTACGCCATGGTCGCGGGCCTTCTCGGTGCCCTGGCCGCGGCCGTCCCGGGCATTATTGACTTCTTTGCGATCACCGATCCGCGGGCCGGCCGCGTCGCCCTTTTGCATCTTGCAATCAATGCGGGTCTCATCCTGCTCTTCGGGGTCAACGCCTGGGTCCGCACGCTGCTTGCCCCTACGTCCATGGTCCCGCTCCTGCTCTCCGTCGTGGGGATCGCGGGTCTGATGGTCTCGGGCTGGCTGGGAGGCGAACTGGTCTATGTGCACCGGGTTGGGGTGGCGCGAAACGGCGTGGCGCCAGGCGGCGCGACGCTCCGACCGATCAAGCGGGGAAAGCGGGCAGCCTAATCCCGCGATCTCGGTTTCCAACGGGCCACCACGCCGCCCCGCCCGTCAACAGGTTCCCGAAGTTCGTTTTACTCGGCCACGACTCTCGAGGGATCGACCGTGCGCGGAGACACGCCCTGCGCCGCGTAAGCTCCTGGGTCGGGCGTGGGCGCCTCCCAGGTCTGAAACACCGACCAGGCGAACATGAGGATGCTGAGGCCGACGATGTAGGCCGCATAGGTCTTGAGCTGATCGGACATGGCGGGCTCCTCCTCGCGTTCCTGAAACTTGCTAAAGCTCCTGCTGCGAGAAGAACCACGCATTTGCCATGCCACGGAGAGACCAGCCCTGGAAGCATCCTGCAACGTGCGGATTCTTCGATCAGCGTCCATACGAGGAGGGACGCGGTGGGCCAGAACTTCTGGAAGCTGTTCGTTCGGACCGGGTCAGGTCTTCTCTCACGCGACCCGGCGGCGGGCTATTACTCTTCGCGCTCCGGCTCGCCGGTCAGGATATGCGAGGCATGATGGAGGACCATGCGCCACCGCGTCCCCGTTCGCTCGAAGACATTGGTCACGAGGACGGCAGTGACAGAGATGTTGCCCTGGAGCTGCGAGAGGATGTTCTCCGTGCCCGTCACCCAGGCGAGTCCACCGTCCACCCGTACCTGAACGTCCGAGAGAGTGAACCGGAGCTCCCGGCTGTCCTTGAAGATGGCCTCCCAGGACTGCCGCACGTTTTCCCAGCCGGTCAGGAGGCCCCAGCCGGGATGGATGCAGCGCACGTAGTCCGCGTGCCGCCATACCTGGTCCATGGCCTGGAGATCGCGGCTCTCGAGGGCGCGGTAGAAGCGGTCGTTGGTCTCCTGGATCTCGGTATGCTCCTCGTCGGGGGTCAGCTCGGCCATCTCACCACCAGCACGCCGCTATCCAGCTCGACCACGAGAGATTCGAGACGAGCGCCAGGACAGGGTCCTTCGACACAGATACCCGTCGCCTGCTCGAAAATGGCGCCGTGAGTGGAGCAGATGAGATAGCGGCCGTCCTCCGTCAAGAACTCGTTGGGCCAGAGATCGAGCGCGGTGCCCGCGTGTGGGCATCGGTTGACATACGCGTGGAATCGACCCTTCACGTTGACGATGAATCCCTCGACGGACCGACCGCGCTGGCGGAGACGAAACTTGGCCGTCCGACCGAGGGGGAGGGTGTCCGCCTCGCAGCGCCAGACCGCGCCGTCGTCATCCTGCGCCTCCACGGGTCGGTTCTACCAGAAGCACGCGCGCTGTTCAAACTTCGCCGGCCCTCGCACGGGGTTCGCGCAGCCCGCGTGTTAGGATGGGCAGGTTATGCTCGCCGTCGACGCGCGCGATCTACACAAGGCCTTCACGAGCGGATGGTGGGGACGTCGACGTACGGAGGCGTTGCGAGGAGCGAGCCTCCAGGTTCCACGGGGCGCCATCTACGGTCTCCTGGGTCCCAACGGCGCGGGAAAAACCACGCTGCTGTCCATCCTCGCCACGCTCCTCCTTCCCGACCGCGGCTCCGCGACGATCCTCGGCCACGACGTCGTGCGCGAGGCCACGGCCATCCGACGGCGTCTGAACATGGCGAGCGGGAACGCGTCGTTCGTTTGGAGCCTGCGTCCGGCCGAGGTGCTGACCTTCTACGGCGGGCTCTACGGCCTCCACGGCTCCGTCCTGCGCCAGCGCGTGGAGAGCCTCATCGAGCAGTGCGAGCTCGGGCCGCACCGCAAGACCGAGTACAACGCGCTCTCCACGGGACTCAAGCAGCGGCTGGCTCTCGCCAAGGCTCTCGTCAACGAGCCGGAGGTGCTCTTCCTCGACGAGCCCACCCTCGGCCTCGACCCGGACGTGTCCATCCGCCTGCGTGCCCAGATCGCCGCCCTACGCCGCGAGCGGGGCACCACCATCATCCTCACCACGCACTACATGCGCGAGGCGGATGAGCTCTGCGACCGCATCGCCTTCATCAAGAGCGGGCAGATCCTCGCCGAAGGCACCCCCGACGAGCTGAAGCGGCAGATCCGGATCGGTGACGTGGTCGTCCTTCGCCTCGAGCCGGCGGTGCCGGCCGAGTTCGCCGACCAGCCGGGCGTGCTCCAGGTCCATGTACGCGGCGATCAGGTCGAATGCGCGGTGGACTCCTCGGAGAAGCGGCTGCCCGAGCTCCTGCGCTGGCTCCACGAACAGGGGGTGCTGGTCCGCGACTGCCAGGTGCACGAGCCCGAGCTGGAGGAGGTCTTCGTTGAATTCGCTCGCTGAGACGCTGGCACGCGAGCCCCTGCCGCGAGAACCGTGGTCGGCCGAGCTCGTGCGCACCTGGGCCTTCGCCTACCGCAACGTCATCATGGCGAGGCGCAACGTGTTCTTCGTCTTCGAGCTGACCTTCTGGCCTGGCGTGGCCATGCTCTCCCACGGGCTCCTCACGCGCTTCCTCCACCTGGACGCGCGCATGACCGCCTTCATCCTGGTAGGTACGGTCGCCCTGTCCGCCGTGCAGGTCTGCCAGCTCGACGTCGCCTACGCCGTGCTCTTCGACATCTGGTCGAAGTCCATGAAGCACCAGTTCCTCACCCCCATCGGCATCCGCCACATGGCCGTGGGCTCCTGGCTGGTGGGGGTGGCGCGCGGGGTGGTCGTCTTCCTCCTCATGGCCGCCATCGGCTCCTGGTCTTTCGGCTTCGACTTCATCGGGGGCGGGCCCGGGCCGCTCGCCCTCTTCCTCCTGGGCTGCTTTCTCACCTCGCTGATCATCGGGCTCCTCGTGTGCAGCCTGGTCGTGCTCTTCGGCACGCGCGCCGAGACTTCGGCGTGGGCCGCCGTGAACTTCGTGGTCATGCTTTCCGGCATCTACTATCCGATCTCCATCCTGCCCGGCTGGGTCCAGGGTGTATCGGCCTTTATTCCCCTGAGCTACTTCCTCGACGCCTTCCGCCAGGGCTATGGGTTCGCGCCGTACTACACCCACGCCTGGCTGCGGGGCTTCGCGCTCACGGCCTTCTACGTGGTGCTGGCACACTGGGGGTTGGCCGCGGCCATCACCCGCTCGCGCCGCACCGGGCTTCTCCTCAAACTCTCGGAGTGATGCCATGACCGACAGTTCCAGCGCCATCCGCCTGAGCATCCCGCGTCCGACCCCGGAGATCGTCAAGGGCTACCAGGGACTGGCCACCACGGCCATCGCGGACATCATCGATCTCTCGTGCGTCATGCGCTACGCCCTGCACCCGCTCTGGCCGGACATCGGCCGCATCGCAGGTCCGGCCTTCACCGTGCGCACCGCCCGGCACGACAACCTCATGCTCCACGCCGCCATCTATCGCGCAGAGCCGGGCGACGTGATCGTGGTGGAGGCGGGCGACGACGCCATGGCGGTGGCGGGAGGCAACGTGTGCGCCATCGCGCAGAAGCGCGGCGTGGCGGGCTTCGTCATCGACGGGGTGATCCGCGATATCGGGGAGAGTCGGGACAAGGGCTTCCCACTCTTCGCGCGTGGCCGCTCGCCCATTCCCGGCACCAAGGACGGGCCGGGGGAGATCAACCACCCCATCCGCTGCGGTGGCATCGTGGTGCACCCGGGCGACGTAGTGATCGCGGACGACGAAGGCATCGTGGTGGTGCCGCTCGCCAAGGCCGAGGAGGTGCTGAAGAAAGCGCAGGCCAAGGCCGACGCCGACGCCAAAACCACGCTGGAGGCGTGGGAGAAGAACCACCGCAGCAAGATCGACGCGACCCTCAAGGCCAAGGGCTACATCGCCTGAGCTGATGGAGCTGGCGGTGGGCGTGGGCATACTCTTCGCCCGTCCCTGAAGACACGATGGCGCGGCGGCCAACTCTTCTTCTCGCCCTGGCCGCGATCGCGCTGCTGATCGTCGGCGGGGTCGGGTGGCTCTTCTATCAGGGGACGGCGAGCGGGCTCCTCGGCCGGAAGGGCCACCTCCGGCAGGTGACGTCGCTGCCCATCGGAGCCGACGACGTCTCCGACCTGTTCGATCTCACCCTCAGGAGCTCCACGGGCGAGGCCGTCCACGCCATGCTGCGCCTGCCCCGCCGCGGCTCGCCGCCCTATCCCGGCGTGGTGCTCGTGGGCGGCATGGAGCTCGGCCGGCGCGTCGCCGCGCTGCGCGGGCTGGACGCCATCGCCCGGTACGCCGTGATCGTCTCCCCGGACTACCCAATACAGGTCGACGCCCACGCCCTCGAGGGGCTTGGGCTCCTCGCCGCCGGGCCGCGGCTCCGCGCGGCGGCCCTCGATCTCGTGGCCCAGGTTAGCCTGCAGGTCGACTATTTGCTCTCGCGTCGTGATGTGGCGCGCGACCGCGTCTTCCTCGTCGGCTCGAGCTTCGGAGCTCCCGCCGTGGTCATCGCGGGCGGCGTCGATCCGCGCCCTGCGGCCGTCATCGCTCTCTACGGCGGCGGCCACGTGGGCAGTCTAGTGAGCCACGTTCTCACCTTGGGACGCGGCGGAATCTCACCATGGCAGGCGAGTCTGGCCGGCCACGGCCTCGCCCTGCTGCTCCTTCCGCTCGAGCCCACGCGTTACGCGGGTCGCATCGCGCCGCGCCCCCTCCTGATGGTCAACGGGGCGCGGGATTCCCTCATCCCGAGAGCGAACGCGGACGCCCTCTACGCGGCGGCTCGCGAGCCGAAAGACATCCTGTGGATGGCCAGCGAGCACGTGCATCCCGACGAGACGGAGCTGATCGGCGCCGTGTCCGGATGGATCGCGGCCTGGCTGGCCAAGCGCGGCCTCTTGCCTCCCGAGGCCGCGCTGGACACTAGCAGGAATTGATTCACGAACTCGGTGAAGCCCTTGACCAACCTTGGCACTCACATGGGAGCCGCCGGGGTGCCCAGACCCTGCATGGGTGAGCATGCGAATGATCAGGATCCGACCTTCCCGAGCGATGGCGTCGAGCGTGGCGAGGCCGGGATTGGCCATCAGGCGAGGGCCTCCATGAAGCCGGCGATGGCGTCCACGTGGACGCCGGTGACGGCAATCTCAGGGGTGTACACGACCTCCTCGGCTGCCCACACGAGCGTGCCCTTGGTGTCCTTGGTCACGCCGAGGACGTGCTCGAGCACGCGGGTGATGTTGTCGTTGATCCGCACCGTGTTGGCCTTGAGGGGGGCGACGATGCGGCCGTCGCGGATGATGAAGGAGTCGCCCACCACGGTGCAGGTGAAGTCGCCCGCGCGGAGGCCGTTGATGGGATACGTGTACCAGATGCGGCCGATGTAGAGCCCGTTGCGCACGGTGCGGATCAGCTCGTCGAGCGAGATAGGATCGGACCCCGCCACCACGATGTTGCTGGCGGAAATCTCGGGCTGGGTGTCGAAGGCGCGGCCGCCCGAGCCGGTGCGGAACCCGCTGCGTGCCACGAGGGCGTGCGCCGCCTCGCTGCCGTCGACGCCGAGCTTCTCCTTGAGAGCAGGATCGTGGAGGAGACGCTGCGCCTCGTACCAGGAGGCGAGCGTGCCCACGAGAACGCCGTCTTTGATCAGGTCGGTCCGTCCCGTGGGCAGCCCTTCGCAGGTGATGCCCTTGGAGCCCATGAGCCCGGGCGCGGCGCCATCGTCATAGATGGACAGACGTGGCGAGGCGATGGGCTTGCCGAGCTTGCCGAGGAAGGGTGTGCTCGAGGCGTAGAAGGTGCCCGCCTGGCAAGCGGGCACCACGAGATTGTTCATGAGATCGGCCATGGGCTGGCGGCCGAAGATCACCGTGTAGTCGCCGGTAGGCACGCGCTCGCCGCCGATGGCCTCC
This sequence comes from Candidatus Methylomirabilota bacterium, assembly GCA_035311385.1. Taxonomy (GTDB): domain Bacteria; phylum Methylomirabilota; class Methylomirabilia; order Rokubacteriales; family CSP1-6; genus AR37. The sequence goes on along the minus strand of DATGCY010000085.1, from coordinate 5,406 downwards.
ACGGCGCGGCGAGCCGCGTCCGCTCCCGCCTCGTCCGTGAGATCCGCGAGCCGCGTGCCCGTGGACCAGCCTGAGCCCTTGGCGTCGCGCGACTCGACCATGCCGGTAACGAAGCTCATGATGAGCGTGGTCACGTCGGTCTGCGGCTCGGGCATGGCGGTGGAGGCGATGGCGATGGCTTCCTGCACGATGGTCACGTCGCCGCCCAGGATGAGGCCGAGCTGTCGCAGCTCCACGTCGCTGCCCGCGAGCTCGCCGAGGCGCGAGGCGGAGAGGAAGCCGCTGAGCCCACCCTGCAGCACCTTCCATCCGCATTCGACGAGCTGGGCGTCGTCGATACTAAGGAGCGCAGGATCGTGATAGTCGACGAGGACGCGCCGGGCCGCACCCGGCCGGGGCAGGGAGCGGAACTCGGGATCCCGCACTGCGCCCCGGCGCGCCTTGTCGAGGGCGCGGGCGACGCCGGCCGAGGAGAGATCGCTTGGCTCGGAGCCGAAGCCCAGGAGGACGCCGTTGGCAGACTCGAAGCTCGCCTGGATGCCGAGGCCGTAGGTCTCCGTGCTCTTGGGCTCCTCCACGCCATTGCACGGGATGTGGGAGGTGTAGTTGAGACGGGTGAGGAGTGACCGGTTATCCGCCACGAACACCTCGGCTTCGATCACGCCGGGCTGCGCGCTCACGAAGGCGAGGCCCTCCCGGGCGGCGTGGGCAAGACGAGTCACCTCGGGCACTACGGCTTCCCCGTCTCGGCCGTGGGGTAGCCCTTCTGGTACCAGCCGGGAATGCCTTCGTCGAGGATCAGCATGTTCCGATAGCCGGCGACGTACAGCACCTCGTTGGCCCCCCGGGCCAGCGTGTGGGGACAGGCTCAGTAGAGGACGACGCGAGTTTCGCGCGGGACCTCGGAGAGCCGCGCGGGGAGCACGCCGAGCGGAATGTTGATGGCGCCCTTGATGTGGAGATCGTCGTACTGCGACTTCTCCCGCACATCGATGAAGGTAACGGGCTCGTGTTTGTCGAGCAGCACCTTGGCCTGATCCACGGAGATGTACGTCTCTGGTACCTCGGGATTGCCGGCGGGCGCGGGAGCCGCCCCGGCCATGACGACGGCGAGGAGCGCGATGACGGCGAGCCGCGCCGTCATCCCTGGCCTCCCGTGATGATGGCGCGGCTGCGCATGGTCGGCCCGCCGTTGCCCAGCTTGCGAGTCTGCATCGGCTGCCCCTTGCCGCAGTTGGGGATGGGATAGAGGCGGAAGTCGCGCCCGACCGCATCGACTTTGGTCAGGTAGTCTCGGCTGTCCGCCATGATCCCACCGTCGCGATACAGGCGCCCGAGGCGGCCGTTGACGATCTCGTAGACCTTGCGGGCGGAGATGCGAAAGTTCTCCCGGCTCTCCGCGATGGACGGCGTCTTGTGTCCGACCAGATAGTAGCCGCGGTCCACCTCGCCGATGATGTCGGCGGGGTCGCGGTCGCCGCCCGCGAAGACGGTGGTGGACATGCGCACGAGGGGGATGAGGGACGCCTCCGTCGCCTTCCAGTGCCCATTGGGCTCGCCCCCGAAGATGGCCGCAGTCTGCCGGCTGTTCATGAAGCCGCGGAAGATGCCTCCGTCGATGTGAGTCACCCGCTGGCCCGGGGTGCCCTCGTGGTCGTACGCGTAGTGACCGTAGCCGGGGAGGGCCGGGTCGGAGAAAGCCGTGACGAGCGGCGAGGCGATCGGCCGCCCGAGTTGGGTGTCGTCAAGGCCACGGAGGAGCCAGGAGCGCCCCGCGTAGGCCGTCTCCATCTTGAGCCCCCGGTCGAGCTCGACGGGATGCCCCACGATCTCGTGGGAGACCAGGGTGTTGTAGTGCGGATCGGTGACCACCGTCACCTCCCGCTCCAAGGTGGGCAGGGAGGGCGCCGCCGCGAGCTCCACGGCATCGCGCGCGATGGCCAGCGCGAATGGCTCGAAGGGCGGAAAGCTGATCATCGGCTCGTCCACGCCGCGGAGGAGAATCTCCCAACCGCGCTGATGGCCGAGCACGTCGTAGATCTCCTGGCTGTTGCCGTCGCCATTGGCGACCACGTAGCAGAGGCCCTGGGTCAGGGCGAAGGCCTGGTCGATGAGCGCGCCCTCCGAGGAGGCGAAAAGCTCCCGCGCGAGCTGGGTCAGGGTCGACACGTAGTTGTAGCCGATGCTCGGCTGCGCGCTCGTGATCTGCCGGGAGATCCCGCGGGTGAAGCGCGTCATCTCGCCGAGATCCAGCGTGCGCGGATCGATCTCGTACGCTGCGGGCACGGTGTCGCGGCAGGCGCGCACGGGATGGAGACGCGTGTCGGCGAGAGCGGCGCCCAGGGGGCCGAACTTCCCGCGCGACTCCGCCTTCCACTCTGCGTTGGCGAGGGCGCGTCGATAGGCCGCCTCGAGGCCATGGGCGAGCACGCGCTCGAGATCCGGCAGGTCGGCCTCGCCCAGCCCGCGGCCGAAGTAGCCAGGAGCGACCATGGCGTCGCCCGCGAGAACGCGGACGCCGAAGCTCATGGTCGCGTCTTCGCCCGCGCCCTTGGCGTCGCCGTTCTCCGCGGTCGCGTATTTCCCCTCCACGATTTCGAGACGGATATCGGCGTAGCGGAGGTGGGGTCGGGTGCGCGCGACCACGAGGTCACGCACGAGAGGAGTGACGCGCTCGATGAGATCGGTGTTGATCGCGGTGGTCATGGACTCTAGAGCGGCTGGAAGGGCTCGACCCACACCGTCTCGCCCGTCTGGACGTCGCCGCGTTCCTCCTCGATCACGATGAAGCAGTTCGCCGTGGTCATCGACGTGAGAATGCCCGAGCCCTGGGGCCCGGTGGTGCGCACGTCCCAGTGATCCTGCGCCCAGGAGAGGATCCCCCGCTTGAATTCACGCCGCCCGATCTTCTTGCTCAGCGGCTCCGCGGCCGTCGCGTGAAAAGGCTGGGCGAAGAGCTCCCGCCGGCCGGCGAGCTTCCACAGGGCCGGCCGCACGAAGAGGTGGAAGGTGAGCATGGAGGCGACGGGATTGCCGGGCAGGCCGAAGAAATGCGCGCGGCCGATGCTGCCCGCGGCCAGCGGACGCCCCGGCTGCATCGCGACCTGCCAGAAGTGGATGCCCCCCGCCTGCTGGAGCACGGACTTGACGAGGTCGTAGTCGCCCACGGAGACGCCGCCCGAGGTGAGGACCACGTCGGCGTGCTCCGCGGCGCGCAGGAGGCGCGCGTGGAGCTCGTCGAACTGGTCGGGTACGATCCCGTCGTCCACCGCCTCCGCGCCCGCCGCTTCCACCAGCCCGCGCAGGGAGAAGCGGTTCGAGTCGAAGATCTGACCCGGCTTGCGTGACGTCCCGGGCTCGGCGACCTCGTCGCCCGTGGAAAGAATGGCCACGCGCGGTTTCTGGCGCACGAGGAGCTGGGCGAGTCCGAGGGAAGCGGCCACGCCGATCTCCTGGGGACGGAGGACGCTACCCGCGACGAGCACGACCGCGCCCGCCTGCACGTCCTCGCCCCGATGCCGGACGTTCACGCCGCTCGCCATCGCTCCCACGACCACGCGGTCCCCATCCCGCTCGACGTTCTCTTGTAAATACACGGTATCCGCTCCCGCGGGCATCGGGGCGCCGGTCATGATGCGGAGCGCCTGGCCGCGCTGGAGCGCACCGGAGAACACCGCGCCCGCGGCGAGCTCGCCCACCACGGTGAGGGCGCGCGTGCCCGTGGCGGGAATGTCCGCCGCGGCCACCGCGTAGCCGTCCACCGCGGAGTTGGTGGTGGGCGGTACGTCCATCTCCGAGCGGACATCTTCCGCGAGAACGCGGCCGAGCGCAGCGGCGAGGGGAAGGAGCTCGGGGGCGGCGACGGTGGTGATGCGATCGAGGATGTGCGTCTGTGCATCGCGCACCGAGATCATGCGCGCATTATAGCGCCGCCGTCCTGAGGGAGCGGGGAGCAGTTGTGCTAGGATGGCGCCGCCATGCTGGTCACGTGTGAGCGCTGCGGATGGCAGGGCGAGAACGCTCGATACTGCTCCCGATGCGGCGCTGATCTCGCTTCCTCGTCTCCCGTCGCGCCGCGCGTGTTCCCGCCGCCGCCCATCACGCCCGCATCGCCGGCGCCCGTCTTCACCGCCGTCGCCACGGCCCTGCGGCCCGCCGGCTTCTGGATCCGCTTCGTGGCGGTGATGATCGACGGTGTGGTGCTCATCATCGCGCAAGGCCTTCTCTTCAGCGTGGGCTGGATGCTCTCGGGCGGCTCCACGAACAACGGGCTCGCCGTCAAGACCGCGGTCAACTTCTTCGGCACACTCATCAGCGCCGCCTACGGCATCGTCTTCCACTGGCTGTGGGGGCAGACCATCGGAAAGATGGCCCTCCAGATCAAGGTCGTGAGCATGGACGGTGGACCGCTGTCCTTTGGACAGGCCGTCGGGCGCTACTTCGCGACCTTCCTCTCCGCGCTCATTCTCTGCATCGGCTTCATCATGGCCGGCATCCGCTCTGACAAGCGCGCCCTCCACGATCTCCTGGCCGGGACGCGCGTCGAGCGGCTCTAGGTCGTGGCCACTCCATGGCCCTCCCGCTTGCGCTCCGGAATCGCCTGGCCGAGCTGATCCTCGACGCGCTCCACGACACGGGCGCCCGCGAGGCCCTCACGGCGGTGGTCAAAGTCTGCGGCAATCCTCACGCCCTCGAGAGCGCGGGGCCGCTGCCCGAAGCCTTCCCGGAGGACATGTTCGAGCGCCGCGAGGGTGGCTGGCACATCGCGAGCGGCTACCGGCAGCACGCGGGCGAGCTGCTCGAGCGGGCGGAGCGCGCGCGACGGATCCTCCACGAGCGTCCGTTCGATCCTCCCGATCCGCCCCTCGCCACCGCCCTCGTCTCGGCGGCCCTCCTCTTCCATGCGCACCTCTACTTCGAGGTGCACGAGCTGCTGGAGCCGTACTGGCTGCGCGCCGAGGGCGGCGATCGAGAGGCGCTCCAGGGCCTGATCCAGGTCGCGGTCGGCTTCGCTCACCTCGCCAACGGCAACGTGAGCGGCGCACGCTCCCTCCTCCACGATGGCTGCGCGCGCGTCCTGGAGCGCACCCTGGAGGGTGTGCCCCTCGATCCCTTCGGCCGCGCGCTGCAGCGGAGCCTGGACCGGCTGCTCGCTCTTGGCGACGACGCGCCCAGCGGATTCGACTGGAACGAGGTGCCGCGCTTCCCCGTAAAGACGATCGATGACTGACGCGGAGCTGTGCCGCGCCTCGTGAGTACACACTCTCGCCTTCTGCCGCGAAGCTCTGGCCAACACTCGCATGTCACGTCACACACGGGCGATCATCCACGAGAGGAGCCAGCACGATGGAGCTCGGACTCGCCGGCAAGACCGTTCTCATCACAGGAGGGAGCAAGGGCATCGGT
>DATGCY010000084.1:0-3325 GCA_035311385.1 Candidatus Methylomirabilota bacterium | reverse complement strand
CCGCCGCCCGTATAGACAAAGACGAGGCCGAACCACGCCTGCGAGAATCCAATGGCCAGCGAGATGAGGACAAATGTGAGAGCCAGCCGCCGCCGGGCGCGCCGGTTCTGCGCGGGGCTGACCGAGGAAGCCGAGGGAGCGGGCGTTGCAATGACGGCGGCCGCCGGTCCGCGCGCCACCGTGGCATCCCTCGGGGGCGATGCGCCCGACATCAGAGCCAGCACGCGCGTGCGGTAGCGCGCCGCCACGATGCGGCCGGCGAGCGCCGCGAAGACCACGGCGACGGCGACCACAAAGATGACCTTTCCGTCCCACATAGCGCTCAACCGTTCCGGTCAGCCGCTTTGAGGGGGCTGGCTCGTCCGCGAGCTGTGTTGGATTCCGCGCCCTGCGCACCATTCACGGGGAACGTCAGGAATTCCCGGACCGACCTCGCCGGGAAGCGCATAGTATAATTCCCGCGATGACCGATCTCGAACGGGAATTGCAGCGCGTCGTCGAGGGCGACGTGCGCTTCGATCTGTACTCCCGTCTCCTGTATTCCACCGACGCCTCGATGTATCAAATGGAGCCGATCGGGGTAGTCATCCCGCGCCACGCGGGCGACGTGCAAGCCGTGCTCGAGCTGGCCAATCGCGAGAACGTGGCCGTGTTGCCCCGTGGCGGCGGCACCTCGCTCACCGGGCAGACGGTCAATCGCGCGGTGGTCATGGACTTCTCGCGCTTCATGCAAAACATCCTCGAAGTGAATCGCGAGGAGATGTGGGCGCGGGTGCAGCCAGGCGTGGTCCAGGACGAGCTCAACGCGCACGTGCGCCCCCTGGGCCTCCTCTTCGGCCCCGACACCTCAACCTCGAACCGCGCCACCATCGGCGGCATGCTGGGGAACAACTCCGGCGGCTCGCACTCCATCGCCTATGGGCTCACCATCGATCACGTCATCGAGCTCACCGCGCTGCTCGCCGACGGCAGCCGCGTGGTATTCGGCGAGGTCACCCCCGAGGCCTTCCGGGCCAAGCAGCGCGCCTCCGGTCTGGAAGGCCAGATCTATCGCGAAGTGGCGCGCATCCGCGATCAGCACGGCGCCGTCATCCGCCAGCGTTACCCGAAGCACTGGCGGCGCGTGTGTGGCTACAACCTTGACGAGCTGGTGAAGGACCGCCCGCTGAACATGGCGCGGCTCGTAGTGGGGTCGGAAGGGACGCTGCTCACCATCGTCGAGGCGAAGATGCGTCTGGTGGCGCGTCCCAAGGCCACCGCCGTCGACGTGATCCACTACCGCGACATCCAGGAAGCCCTCGAGTCCTCGCAAACCATCCTCGAGACAGGGCCCTACGCGGTCGAGCTCACCGACAAGATGATCCTCGACCTCGCGCGGAACAACATCGAGCAATCCAAACGCATGGGCTTCGTCCAGGGCGATCCGGGGGCCATCCTGATCGTCGAGTACGCGGGGGAGACCCCCGGCGAGGTCAAGGCCAAGGTCGAGGCCCTCGAGGCCAGGCGCGCGCACGCCCGCTTCGGCTACGCCGGGCACGTGGCGCTCGACCCCGCGGAGCAGCAGTCGATCTGGAAGCTGCGCAAGGCGGGCCTCGGCCTCCTCCTCGGGACCAAGGGCGAGGCCAAGCCCATCGCCTTCATCGAGGACACTGCGGTGGACCCCGAGTATCTGCCCGTGTTCGTGCCGCGCTTCCGCGACATCATGGCCAAGCACGGCGCCGAGGGCGCCTACTACGGTCACTGCTCCGTCGGCTGTCTACACATCCGCCCGCTGATCAACCTGAAGACCGCGCGCGGGCTCGAGCAGGTGAGGAACATGGCCGACGAGATCTTCGATCTCGTTCTCGAGTACGGCGGCGCCATCTCGAGCGAGCACGGCGACGGCCGCGCGCGGAGCCCCTTCCTCGAGCGCGTGTTCGGCCCTGAGGTGTTCCAGGCCTTCCGCGAGTTCAAGTCCGCCTTCGATCCCAAGGGGCGCATGAATCCCGGCAACATCGTGGCGAGCCCTCCGGTGACGGAGCACCTCCGCTACGGGCCCACGTACACCACCTGGGAGCCCAAGACGCTGCTGGACTTCTCCGCGCAGGGCGGCTTCGCGGCGGCGGTGGAGATGTGCAACGGCGTGGGTGTGTGCCGGAAGAAGCTCGAGGGGACGATGTGCCCGTCGTATATGGCCACGCGCGACGAAGAGCACTCCACGCGCGGACGCGCCAATGCCCTGCGCGCGGTGCTCTCGGGTAAAGTACCGGCTGCCGACTTCACGGGCAAGCGCCTCTACGAGGTGATGGATCTTTGCCTGGAGTGCAAAGGCTGCAAGGCGGAGTGCCCGTCCAACGTGGACATGGCCAAGATGAAGTACGAGTTCCTCTACCACTACCACCAGGCCAACGGGCTGCCCCTGCGCAACCGGATCTTCGGGCACATCAATCGCCTCTCCCGCTGGGGGGCTCGGCTCGCGCCGCTCTCCAACTGGATCGCCGCCTCCGCGCCCAACCGCTGGCTCATGGAGAAGGTAGCGGGCATCGATCGCCGGCGGCCCCTGCCGGCCTTCGCCCACCAGACCTTCACCAATTGGTTCAAGGCGCGCGCCAAGCCGGCGGCGGCTCCCCGGGGTTCTGTCGTTCTCTTCCACGACACCTTCGTCACCTACAACACCCCAGAGATCGGACGCGCCGCGGTGGAGCTGCTGGAGGCGGCCGGATACGCCGTGGAGCTGGTAGATCGGAAATGCTGCGGCCGGCCTCTCATCTCCAAGGGCATGCTCGACGAGGCGCGCGAGCACGCCCGCTGGAACGTGGAGCGCTTGCATCCCTTCGTGGCGCGGGGGGTGTCCATCGTGGGCCTGGAGCCCTCGTGCCTGCTCACCCTGCGCGATGAGTGGGTCGAGCTCCTGCGCACCGACGCCGCGCGGGAGGTGGCGCGCGCCAGCTTCCTCCTGGAGGAGTTCCTGCTCCGCGAGCGGGCTCGCGGGCTCGCGCTGCGCTTCAAGGGCGGGCCACGACGCGCTCTGCTCCACGGCCACTGCCACCAGAAGGCCATGGTCGGCACGGCGCCCACGGTGGCCGCCCTCGGGTGGGCGGGCTACGAGGTGAGCGAGGTCGATTCCGGCTGCTGCGGCATGGCGGGCTCGTTTGGCTTCGAGACGGAGCACTACGACATCTCGGTGACCCTGGGCGGCCGGCGGCTCGCGCCCGCCGTGAAGGCGGCGCCCGCCGACACGGAGGTCGTCGCTCCGGGCATCTCCTGTCGCCAGCAGATCGAGCACCTCGCGGGCCGGCGCGCGCGGCACCCGGCGCAGCTCTTGCGCGACGCACTCGACATCTAG
>DATGCY010000083.1:0-3037 GCA_035311385.1 Candidatus Methylomirabilota bacterium | reverse complement strand
GCACGCCGCGCAGGTCTGGCAGCGGTATTTTTACTTTCCCCACGTCTGCCCGCTGGCTCCCATGAGCTGAACCGAGGAGCCACGGGGCGGACGATCCGCCGGCCCGTGGCCAGGAGAGACATCGAGCGCCGCGGGGCACGGACCCGCGGCGTTTTTCATTTCTCACGGGGGGAGACGACATGATCATCGTGCTCAAGTCGGGAATCGGGGACGACGCTATCGAGGATGTATGCCGTCGCGTGACGGAGATGGGCTACGCGCCGCACATCATCAGGGGTGAGTTCAAGACCATCGTGGCCGCGGTGGGCGAGGAGCGTGGCCGTCCGGATCTCCGCCTCCTCGAGGCGGTGGAGACGGTCGAGTCGGTCATGCCCGTTCAGCAGCCGTTCAAGCTGGCGAGCCGCGAGGTGCGTTCCGAGCCCTCCGAAGTGCGGGTGAACGGCGTCGCCATCGGGGCCAACCCCATCGTGGTCATGGCAGGCCCCTGCTCGGTGGAGTCGGAAGCGCAGGTTCAGGAAGTGGCCGACGCCGTCAAGTCGGCGGGAGCCAAGATCCTCCGCGGCGGCGCTTTCAAGCCGCGCACCTCGCCCTATGCTTTCCAGGGGCTCAAGGAGCAGGGGCTCAAGTACCTCGCGGAGGCGCGCAAGCGCACGGGTCTCCCCGTGGTGACGGAGGTGCTGGAGACGGAGAGCGTGGAACTGGTCGCCCAGTACAGCGACATCCTCCAGATCGGCGCGCGGAACATCCAGAATTTCACCCTCCTTCGCCGAGTAGGGGAGATGGGCAAGCCCGTCCTCCTCAAGCGCGGCATGGCCACGAGCATCCAGGAGTTCCTCCTCTCGGCCGAGTACATCCTGTCCGCGGGCACGCCCGACGTGATCCTGTGCGAGCGGGGTATTCGCACCTTCGAGACAAGCACGCGCTTCACCCTCGATCTGAACGCGGTGCCCGTGCTGAAGAAGCTCTCGCACCTGCCCGTGGTGGTAGATCCTTCGCACGGCACGGGGCACTGGGATCTCGTGGCGCCCATGGCCAAGGGCGCGGTGGCGTGCGGAGCGGATGGACTCATCATCGAGGTGCATCCGAAGCCCGAGGAGGCGCTCTCGGACGGCCCACAGTCGCTCAAGCCGTCGAAGTTCACGCAGCTCATGCGCGAGCTCAAGCCCGTGGCGGAGGCGGTGGGGCGCAGCCTCTGAGGGGCTTGGTTGCGAAGTAGCCTATAATCGATCGCGCATGCAAGGGGTGTGGACGTGGTGTCTCCGCTACCTGCCCGAGGACCGGACCAACCGGTATCTCGTCGTCACGGTGGCCATATCCGTGCTCCTCCACATCGGGGTCGGTCTCGGGCTGATCCTGCATGGCGCCGCGCAGCAGCGCATCATCAGCAAGCGCGGCGAGCCGCTCCTCGTGGACATCGCGCCGAGCCGGCCGAATGAGAGCGCGCCCCTCGGGAATCCTTCGCGTCCCGTCGGGCCGGATGCGCCCGCGCCGCCCGCGCGCGCCTCCGCGCCCACGCCTCCTGCGCCACCCATGCCGCCCGCGCCGCGCGCCGCGGCGGCGCCACCCGCTCCGGCTCCCGCCCCGCGCGCCGCACCGAAGACTCCGGACGCGCCGAAGGAGGTGGCGAAGGCGCCGCCCGCTACGCCAAAGTCCGAGGAGCCGGGCCCCGCCTCCAAGACGCCGCCGCCGGCGCCGCCCGCTCCCGATCCGTCGCAGACGGCGAAGCCGACGCCCCAGCCCGGCGCGCCCACGCCGCTCCTAGGAGCGCCCAGCCCGCCCCGCGTCGCCTCTGCGCCGTCCGACCAGTCGCCGACCGCCGGCATGTTCCGCCGCGGCGGCGGAGGCGGGCTCAAGGGTGGGCGCGGGGGCATCGAAGGCGAGGCGATTCCCCTCGACACGCCCGATCCGCGCTACCAGGACTACTTCAACCAGATCCGCGAGCGCATCAAGAGCAAGTGGATCTACCCGTATGAGGCGTCGAGTCGCGGCATTGGAGGGGAGCTGTCCATCGAGTTTGGCATCGCCAAGAGTGGGGAGCTGCAGTTCATCGAGCGGCGGCGCTCCTCGGGCGTGGAGATGCTCGATGACTACGCGATGCGCGCGGTGCAGCTCGCCTCGCCGTTCCCTCCGGTGCCCGACGCCATCTCGAAGGGTGGGCTGCCCATTCACGGGATCTTCCGCTATCAGCTCCTCGGTTCCGGGATGATCAACCAGTATCTTCGCTGATCCCTCCTCGTTAGGCCTTCGCCCGGCCCTCCTCCCTCTCGCGCCCCGAGGTGGACGGCGCCCTACGCGTGATCCTCGAGCACTCGGTCGAGGCGCTGCCGCGGTGGGGCGGAGAGGTTCCGCCGGACGGCGGGCCTCGACTACTCCGTCGATGTCACCCGGACGGCGAGGAGCCCCATGCGCGCGGCCTCGGTGGGCGGCAAGCCGGTCCGCCGCTATCGAGTCGCCGTGGCGGACTTTCTGGCTCGGGGAGGGGACGGCTACGTGGTCCTGAGCGAGGCGCCCGGCTTGGTGTCGAGCGAGGATGGTCCGGAGCTCATCGAAATCGTGGTCGAGGCCCTCGAAAGAGTGGCGTCCCCTTGACAGCCGTGTCGCCTATCCTGTAGTCTCGTTTGTACTTTTTGGGTGTAGGCTCGTAGCTCAGCGGGAGAGCGCTACCTTGACACGGTAGAGGTCGGCGGTTCGACACCGCCCGAGCCTACCATTCCTTCACCAGTCGCTGAGGAGAGGCCATCGCCGGGAACGGGCAGCACGTCAGTGGTTGAGGGAGTGCGAAGCATCACCGGGCGCAATCCCCGTGATGCTTTTTTGTCTCTAGGCACGGAATGCCGGACACGGACATGATCAACGAAGAAGACAGACATCTCAGTCTCGCGGGCGACACGGACTGCGCGCCGGAGCCGCTACCCACGCTGCGTCACTCCACGGCGCACCTGATGGCGCAAGCGGTGAAGCAGCTTTTCCCCGAGGTCAAGGTCACCATCGGGCCGGCCATCGAAGACGGTTTCTATTACGACTTCGCCAAGCCCGA
>DATGCY010000082.1:0-12305 GCA_035311385.1 Candidatus Methylomirabilota bacterium | reverse complement strand
CGCTGTCATCGAGGCCCTCGCCGACTGAGGGTCGTGCACAACGTGCAGTGTGCACGACGGCGTGTTCTTCGAGGACAACGGGATGCCCACGGCCACGGTGATCTCCACCGAGTTCGCCAAGGCGGCGCGGGCTCAGGCCTCTGCCCTGGGGGCGGAGAGCTACAAGACCATCATGGTGCCGCATCCGATCCAGCCCCTCACGCGTGACGAGATACGGGCGCTGGCGGAGAAGGCCTACGACGAGATCGTCGGGCGGCTGACGCAGGGCTGAGCGACGGTGGGCACGGGGCTGCCCGCGGAGAGCGGGCAGCCGTCTCGAGTATTTCAGGCAGTCCTCCCCCTGTTCGACACAGAAGGCTTTGTCGCGGAGTGTCGTCAGTCCGGGGCGATCAGGGGGGCGGCCGGAGCGGTGTCGGGGGCGGTGAGCTCTCCGGGACAGATCGTGAGAGCGATGGGAGAACCGCGACGTGCAGACGGGCGGCGCCGGTGCTGAGCGTTGACGCTCGACCGCCTCGACGGTGGCGGTCAGGCGGAGGGTCGTGATGGAGAAGGCAACGACACTCCGGGTGGCGAGGCCTACCGACCACCTGGAGGAGATCGTACGGTTCTATACCGACGGGCTTGGGCTCTCCCGCCTCGGCTCTTTCGAGGATCACGATGGCTTCGACGGCGTGATGCTGGGCGTCCCGGGTGCCGCGTACCACCTCGAGTTCACTCGCAAGCGGGGTCACCGCGCAGGTCCCCCACCGACACGAGACAATTTGCTCGTGTTCTATCTGCCCGACCGAAGTACGTGGCAGGGGACGGTCGACCGAATGATATGCGCCGGCTACCACCCCGTCCCCTCGTTCAACCCGTACTGGGACCGCGTGGGGCGCACGTTCGAGGATGCCGACGGCTATCGCGTCGTGCTTCAGAACGCCCCCTGGCCCGCGTGATGCCACGAGCGAGCACGACCTACCGGCCGAGATCGTGGCGAAGGCGTGAGAGGAATTCTTCGTGCCGGCGCTGTTTCGAGGATGGGCCCGCCCGCGATAGCCGCGGGTGGGTCCGACCGGCCTCGGCTCACCTTGTCAGCGTGCGAAGTCATCGGCGACGGTCCTCCGACGGATGAAAGTCGTCGTGGTGGGAGCCGGTGCTCTCGGATCCATTGTTGGCGCGCACCTCGTGCTCGCGGGCCACGAGGTCGTCTTCGTGGCACGCGGCCAGCGGGCCGCCTTTCTGCGTCAACGTGGCATCGTGCTCACCGGGCTTGCAGACTTCACCGTCCCCGTCACGGTGATGACGGATCCGGGCGCGATCCAGGTGGCGGATCTTCTCCTCGTTACCGTGAAGACCTACGACACCGAGCCGGCCTTGGCCGGTCTGCGGCGACTGCAGGTAGGCAGCGCGCTGTCCCTCCAGAACGGCGTCCTCAAGAACGAGCAGCTGGCGAGCGTCTTCGGATGGGAGCGCGTCCTAGGAGCGGCCGCGGTAGTGTCGGGAGAGTTACAGGAGAGCGGGGCCGTGCGCTTCACCCTCAATGAGCGGTTTGCCGTGGGAGAGCTTGCGGGGGGCATGTCGGAGCGCGCCCAGAGCTTCGCGGCCACCTTGGTCGGGGCGGGGCTCAAGGCGGAAGCCTCGCCGCACATCCCGACGGTGGAATGGTCGAAGTACGTGCTGTTCGCAGGCGGGATGGCGCTCGCGAGTCTGACGCGTCTCCCGACGGCGACGTTTCTGGGCGATCCCGACGGGGCGCTGCTCACGGCCCGAGTCATGCGCGAACTGGGACAGGTCGCCGCGCGCCTCGGGATTTCGCTCGAAGACGCCGGGCCACTGCCCATCAAGACCCTCTGCAGTGGCACGCTGCCGGAGGCCATCGAGCACGTACAGCGTTTTGGAGCCCTTCTGGCAGAGAGAGCGCCCACCCACAAAGTATCGACGCTCCAGGATCTGGAGCGAGGTCGCCGGCTCGAAGTGGAGGAGACTCTGGGCTACGCGGTTCAGAAGGGCACGGAGCTTGGTGTGCCATTGCCGTCGCTCGAGACTTGCTACCGGCTCCTGTCCGGAATCAACCGCCACATCTCGGTCGCGAAGCCCTAGCCTTCAGGCGGGCGAACGGACTCGGAGGCGAGCATTGACGGTGAGAGCGCCGCGCCTCTTCTCTGCGGTCGAGCCCCCCTCTCCCCAGAGGGGAGAGGGGGAAAGAGCTACGCGGGGAGGCTCCAGACGCGGCCCACGGGCGGCTCGTCGATGAGGGTGAACTGGGGCAAGGCGAAGTCTGGCGCCAGGTCGTGGAAGACGACGCGCACGCGCTTGCCGATGGCTACCTTGCTCTCCGCCTCGGCCTTGAAGTCTGGTGTCACGAGATTGCCGATGATGCGGAGGGCCTCGTCCGGGGTGGGGGTGCCCCGCTGCTCGTCGAGCTCGATCAGCACCACCGCGTAGGGCGTCCATTCCTTGAAGCCGGGCTGGATGGCGTGGTGGACGACTTCGTAGGAATAGATGTGGCCCTTGCCACTGACCTCCTTCCATTCCCATTCGAGGGACATGCACCACGGGCAGCCGTGGCTCGGCGGGTAACGCATGAGCCGGCAGCTCGTGCAGGCGCGCAGCATCAGCTTGTGCTGTTCGCGTGCGAGCTTGAAGTGCTCGCGCCACTCCGAGTCGTTCTCCGGGATCACCAGGTTCATGCCGCGATATTCGACGCTGGGCATTGGGCGATCTCCTAGTTGTGCATGATGAGGGCGGAGCCGGTCGGCGGCATCGCCCAGCCGAGATTCATGGTGATCTTGGCGTCCTTGACCTGTCGGCACTTTCCCGGGGAGTAGTCGTAGCTGTGCTTGCCCTCAGCCGCGCCTGGGCAGTAGTCGTCCACCCTGCCGCGGAGCTGGCGCACGTTCTCGATGACCATGCTCATGCCGTGGGTGTAGCCCTCGCAGAGATGGCTGCCCGAGGTGTTGTTGGGCCGCTTGCCCCCTAGCTCGATGATGCCGCTCGAGACGTAGGCGCCGCCTTCGCCCTTCTTGCAGAAGCCGTACTCTTCGAGCTGCAGCATGGTGGTGAAGGTGAAGGCATCGTAGGACCCGGTGATGTCGACATCCTCCGGCGTGATCCCGGCCTGGCCGAAGACGATGTCCTTGGCGTAGTAGCCCGCCACACGCGAGATGGGGCCCGTGGCCCAGTGGAAGTCTGTCCGCGGCTTGTTCACGCGACCCGCCACGCCCATGACGTAGGCCGGCTTCTGCCGGAGATCGCGCGCCCGCTCCGCCGAGGTGACGATGACGCACGTGGCGTTGTCCGTCTCCACGCAGCAGTCGAGGAGGTGGAGCGGTTTGCAGATCCAGCGCGAGCTGATCACGTCCGGCACGCTGACGCGCTCCTTGAGGAGCGCCTTGGGATTCTGCGAGGCGTGCTTGCTGTGGGCGACGCGCACGGCGGCCACCTGCTCCGAGGTGGTGCCGTACTCGTACATGTGCCGCATGAAAGTCGGCGCGAAGTTCTGGCCGGCGCTGCGCATGCCGAAGGGCACTTGCGCGAGGTCGAGCCCGCGCACGGGCTGCGCGGCGCGGGCGCCGGTGCCGCCGATGCGAAAATCAGAGTAGCCGTTCATCGAGCGAAACAGCGCCACCGTCTTGCACATCCCCGCCTCGATGGCGCCCATGGCGAGGCCGATCAGCGCCTCGGTGGAGGAGCCACCGCCGAACACGTCCATGTAGAAGTTGAGGCGCAGGCCGAGGTCGCCGGAGACCCAGTTGGCGGGCGTGGAGTCGCCGCCCTGGTAGGACATCATGCCGTCCACGTCCGCGGCCTTGAGCCCCGCGTCGGCCATGGCCTTCTTGATCGCCTCCACCGCCATGGCCCGCGTGCTCCGGTTCGATCGCCTGCTGTACTCCGTCTCCCCCACGCCCACGATGCAGTACCTGTCCTTGAGCCCTGCCATCATGCCTCCTCGAGAGAAAGATGTTCGAGACGCCGGGGTGGCCTCGCCCAATGGAGCAGTCCCAGCGCCACCACGTTGAGGGCGGCGCTGGCCACCCAGGCCGGCCCGTAAGTGCCGGTGCGATCATAAATGAAGCCGGCGCCGAGCGGACCCCAAGCCGACATGGAGCCCGACATGGCGAAGAGCAGCCCCACGAGGCCGCCCGCGTGGCCGCGGCCGAAGAAGTCGGCGACCACAGCGGGGAAGAGCGCTCCGATGGCGCCGTAGGAGAAGCCGAAGAGGATCGCGGCTGCGTAGAGGCCGGGCAGCGAGGCCGCCGCCGCGAATCCCAGGAAGGCCGCTACTTGCAGAAGTAGGCTGAAGGCGAGCGCCGGTCGCCGCCCCACGCGATCGGAGAGCGTGCCGAGCGCGATGCGCCCGGCCATGGCGGCCATGCCGAGTGCGCTCACCACCGTGGCCGCGAGCATAGCCTCGATGCCGAGGCCCCGCGCCAGGGGTACCAGGTGCACCAGCGGATTGAAGACGGGAATCCACGTGGCCGTGAAGAGGGCGAGGAGCATCCAGAAGGCGCGGCTGCGCAGGGCCTGCCTCACCGTGTAGTCGCGACGGGGCGGGACGCCGGAAGAGACGGAAGAGCGTGACGGCTCACCGTCGGGCGTGAGCCCCATGGTCTCCGGATCGCGCTTCAGGAGCGGGGCGAGTACGTTCAACACCACGAGGATGGCTGTGCCGAAGATCACGTACGCCCATCGCCAGCCCAGCTTCGACACGAGGAGCTGAGCGAGAGGAGCAAGGGCGAAGGCGCCCAGGCTGCCGCCCGCCGAGGCGATGCCCGCGGCGAGCCCGCGCCGCCTCACGAACCAGCGCGCCACGGTGGCGCCGCACGGGACGAAGGCGGTGGACATGCCGAGCGCGGCGATCACGCCGTAGAAGACGTAGGGCTGCCACAGGCTCCGGGTGAAGCTCATGGCGATCCAGCCGGCGCCGAGAAAGAGTCCGCCCGTGGCGATGACGAGACGCGGTCCCCAGCGATCGGTCAGGCCCCCCGACACGAAGGCGAGCGTGCCGTAGCCGAAGGCGTAGAGGGAGAAGACGCCGGAGAGCGCGGCCCGGCTCCAGCCGAATTCCTCGAGCAGGGCGGAGAAGAAGACGCCGAAGGAAAACTGGGCGCCATAGGCCATGAAGAGGACGGACGACGCCGCCCCCACGACCACCCAGCCGTAGAAGGGAGCGGAGGTCACTCAGGAACGCCCGGCGCCGTTCTTCCCGTTGAGTCGGGGCAGGAGCTCGCGAAGGAACTTGCCGGTGTAGGAGCCGTCGGTCTGCGCGACCTGCTCGGGGGTGCCCTCGGCGACGATCTCGCCGCCCGCCGCGCCGCCCTCGGGCCCAAGGTCGATGACCCAGTCGGCCGTCTTGACCACATCGAGGTGATGCTCCACCACGAGCACGGTGTTGCCGGCGTCCACCAGCCGGTTGAGGACGCCGAGGAGACGCTTCACGTCCTCGAGATGCAATCCCGTGGTCGGCTCGTCGAGAATGTAGAGCATGTCGGAGGCCGGGCGCGAGGAAAGCTCGGCGGCGATCTTGAGCCGCTGCGCCTCGCCGCCCGACAGGGTGTTGGCGGGCTGGCCCAGCCGAAGATAGCCGAGCCCCACGTCCTGGAGCACCTTGAGGCGACGGGCCAGTACGGGGTAGCCGGCGAAGATCTCCACGGCCTCGTCCACCGTGTGTCGGAGCACCTTGCTGATGTTCCGGTTCTTGTAGGTGACTTGGAGCACGTCGGGGCGATAGCGACGTCCCTCGCATTCCTGACAGGTCACGTACACGTCCTCGAAGAAATACATCTCGAGCTTCTGCAGCCCGTCGCCCTGACACGCCTCGCAGCGGCCGCCCGGCACGTTGAAGGAGAAGGCACCCGCGGTCAGGCCGAGGGCCTTGGCGCGCGGCAGGCCGGCGAAGAGCTTGCGGATCTCGTCGAAGGCCTTCACGTAGGTGACGGGATTCGAGCGCGGGGTGCGGCCGATCGGCTCCTGATCGATCAGGTGCACGCCTTTCAGGAACTCCATGCCGCGGATCTCTCCGTGCTCTCCCGGTCGCACCAGCTCGACCTTGAAGTGCCGCGCCAGCGCCCGGTAGAGCGTGTCATGCACGAGAGTGGACTTGCCCGAGCCGGAGACGCCGGTGACGCAGGTGAGGGTGTGGAGGGGGATGCGCACCGTGAGGTTCTTGAGGTTGTGCTCTCGCGCGCCCCGGATCACGAGGGCGCGCCGTCCTTCGCGGCGGGAGAGGGGCAGCGGGATGTCCTCGCGCCCGTTGAGATAGGCCGCGGTGAGGGAGCGGGTGTCCCGGGCGAACTCTTCCTGGGTGCCCGCGAAGACCACGCTGCCTCCGCGCTCGCCGGAGCCCGGCCCCATCTCGATGAGATAGTCGGCGGACTCGATGAAAGAGCGGTCGTGCTCCACGATGACCACGGTGTTCCCTGCGCTGGCCAGCTCGCGGCAGAGCTCGGCCAGCCGCTCCGTGTCGCGAGCGTGGAGACCGATGGACGGCTCGTCGAGCACGTAGAGAGTGCCCACGAGCTGCGCCCCCAGCTGATTGGCGAGGTTGATGCGCTGAGCCTCGCCGCCCGACAGGGTCCGCGTCTGGCGGCCCAGGGTGAGATAGCCGAGACCGACGCGCTGGAGGAAGGAGAGCTTGGCGCGGAGGAGTTTGAGCGCCTCGCGCCCCACCGCCTCTTCCCACGGCGAGAAGGCGATACCCGCCAGGAAGGCGTGGAGGTCTTCCACGGTCTTGCTGTTCCAGTCGGCGATGGTCGCGCCCCCGACCTTGACGGTGAGGGCTTCCGGCTTGAGGCGGGCGCCGCCGCAGCGCGGGCAGGGCCACTGGCTCCGGTAGCGAGAGAGGAACACGCGCACGTGGAGCTTGTAGCGGTACGACTCGACCTCCTCGAAGAAGCCCTGGATGCCCGTGAGTCCCTCGCCCCCCTGATAGATCCACTCGCGATCTTTCGCGTCGAGCTCGCCGTAGGGGCGGGTCACGTCGAGGCCCCGCTTCTTCGCCGCCTTCACGAGCTGCTTCTGGTACCAGCGTCCCGAGGGATGTGACCAGGGCTCCACCGCACCGTCGCTGATGCTGCGGGTGGGATCGGGCACCACGAGCGACTCGTCGTAGCGGAGGATGTTGCCGAAGCCCTTGCACTCCGGGCACGCGCCGAGCGGATGGTTGAAGGAGAAGAGCACCGGCTGCGGGCGCGCCAGGCCCACGTCGCAGCTCGGGCAGCGGAACTCGCGGCTCACCCTCACCACTCGCTGCCCCACCACCTCTACCGTGGCCCGCCCCTCACCCTCGACGAGCGCCGTCTCCAAAGACTCGGTGATCCGCCGGCGGCCATCCGAGGAGAGGACGACGCGGTCCAGCACCACTTGGAGGAGCTGTCCCTCCAGAAGCGGGATGCTCGCGGCGGGGGACTGGGCATCGGCGAGATCGAGGAGCGTCTCTCCCACTTTGATACGCGCGAAGCCGCGCTGGACGAGGGTGGCCAGGAAGGCGCGAGGGTCCGGGCGGGGGGTGGAGGCGAGGGGGAAGCACACGAGGGCTCGATCCCCGGGATGATCGCGGATCAGCTCATCGGCGACCCGCTCCGCGGAGTCGCTGCGCGCCTCGCTCCCGCAGCGCGGGCAATGGACGCGGCCCACCTTGGCGAAGAGCAGGCGGAGGTAGTCGTGGAGTTCGGTGGCCGTGCCCACCGTGGAGCGGGCCGTCCGCACGGGGTTCTTCTGCTCGAGCGCGATGGCGGGTCGGATGTGCTCGATGCGGTCCACGTCGGGGCGATCGAGCCGCTCGAGGAACATGCGGGCGTAGGCAGAGAGCGACTCGATGTAGCGCCACTGCCCTTCCGCGAAGATGGTGTCGAAGGCGAGCGAGGACTTGCCGGAGCCGGAGACCCCCGTGACCACGGTGACGCGGTCGTGGGGGATGGCGAGGGACACGTTCTTCAGGTTGTTCTGCCGGGCTCCCTCGACGCGGAGCCACAGGGGCTGCGCCATCCGATACGTCCTCCTGAGATGGAAAGTTTACCCGAGGCGGGAAGCCAGGGGCAACCGTGCCATCGCGCCCGCCCTCCGCCATCAGCCCTTGACAGGGGCGGGCATCGCCGGTACCTTCTCTTTGCAAATGAGAACTATTCTCAAGAACGGCGAGAGCGCTCTCCGGGCGCGCGGCCTCCGCCTCACCGGTCCCCGCAAGGTCATCCTCGAGGTGCTGCGGGGGACGGAGTCCCATCCCACCGCGGAGTGGGTGCACCGCATGGTGCGCCGCCGGCTATCCCGAGTGAGCCTGGGCACGGTGTACCGGAACCTGCGCCTCCTCGTGGCGGAGGGCCTGGCCGCAGAGATCCCGGGCCCGCACGCGCGCTTCGATGCCAACCTGGCCGCTCACCACCACTTCACGTGCCTCCGGTGCGGCTGCATCCTCGACGTGGACGGCCCGCTCGCCGAGCCCCACGCGGCCGCCCTCCGCGGCCGGGTGGCGGCCCGCACCGGGCTCGCCATCACCCATCACCGCATCGAGTTCTTCGGCCGTTGCCCGCGATGCCGGTCGAGCCGGAGCCGGCGCGCGCCCGCGCGCCGCGCACCCTGAGCTCCCTCGCATGCAGCAGTGCCTCGCATCCCCACAGGAGGAATGATCATGGCAGGCAAGAGCCTCAAGGGCACGAAGAGTCACGACAACCTCAAGGAGGCGTTCGCCGGCGAGTCGCAGGCCAATCGCCGCTACCTTTATTTCGCTCGCGTGGCTGACATCGAGGGCTTTCCGGACATGGCTGGCCTCTTCAAGGACACCGCAGACGCGGAGACGGGTCACGCCTTCGGTCACATGGACTTCCTGAAGGAGGTCGGCGACCCTGCGACGGGCGAGCCGTTCGGGAAGACGGAGTCGAACCTGAAATCCGCGGTGGCCGGGGAGACCTACGAGTACACGCAGATGTATCCCGGTATGGCCAAGACGGCTCGCGACGAAGGCTTCGCGGAGGTCGCGGAGTGGTTCGAGACGCTCGCCAAGGCCGAGAAGTCACACGCCGGCCGCTTCGCCAAGGGCCTGAAGCAGATCGCGGGCAAGGATCCCTCCGAGGCGTTCTAGTCTCCTGCGCGGGGGCGAAGGCGGCGTCCCGGCACGGCCCTTCGCCCCCTCGAGGTCCGCATGACCCTCGACATTCGACAGCCGGAGTTCTGGAAGCTCGATGCCGTCGACGCCGAGTTGCGGCGCGTCTACGACATCTGCAGCGGCTGCCGGCGCTGTCTTCCCCTCTGCCCCTCCTTCAAGGTGATGTTCGACCGCCTCGACACCGAGGCGGTGGACGGTGACGTGGAGAAGCTGCCCGCCAAGGACGCGAAGGAGGTCGTGGACCTCTGCTACCAATGCAAGCTCTGTTATAACCACTGCCCGTACACCCCGCCCCATCGCTGGCAGGTAGACTTTCCCCGGCTCATGCTGCGAGCGCGCGCGGCGGAGGCGAGGGCCAAGGGTGTCACCCTCCAGGATCGGTTCCTCGGTAACACGGCGCTGGTGGGCCGCATCGGCAGTCTCACCGCGCCGCTGTCCAACTGGGCGACCACGCTCCCGCCCCATCGGGCGCTGATGCAGGCGGTGATCGGCATCCACAAGGATCGGCAGCTTCCCCCGTTCCATCGCGAAACCTTCTCCGCCTGGTTCGATCGCCGCCGGCCGTCGACCTTCGCGCCGCGGGCCCGAGTGGCTTTCTTCGCCACCTGCACCGTCGACTTCAACGATCCGGCCACGGGCAAGGCCGCGGTGGCCGTGCTGGAGCGGAACCGCGTCGACGTGTCGCTGCCCGCCCATCGCTGCTGCGGTATGCCCTATCTCGACGGTGGCGCGGTGAAAGAGGCGAAGGCTCTCATCCGCGACAACGTCAAGTTCCTCGGCGAGGCCGTGCGTCAGGGACGCGAGATCGTGGTCCCGGGCCCGACCTGCTCCTACATGCTCAAGCAGGAGTATCCCTGGCTGGACGGCTCGGAGGATGCCGCCCTCGTGGCCAGCCACACTCGCGATCTCTTCGAGTATCTGGGGGAGCTTCAAGCTGCGGGCACGCTCGACACGAGCTTTCCGAACCCCCCGGCCAAGGTGGCCTATCAGCTTCCCTGCCACCTCAAAGCGCAGAACATGGGGACCAAGTCCGCCGATCTGCTCAGGCTCACCGGGGCGACGGTGGAGACCATCGAGCGGTGCTCGGCGGTAGACGGCACCTGGGGCATGAAGAAGGAATACTTCGAGCTGTCCATGAAGCTGGCCGAGCCGCTCTTCAAGGACGTGCGCGCGGCGGAGGCGACGCGGGTGGCCACGGACTGCCCTCTCGCCGCCCTCCAGATCAAGCAGGGGACGGGCGTGGAGGCGCGCCACCCCATCCGAATCCTCGCCGAGGCGTACGGGCTCGATGAGGAGGGGGCATGACCCATCGGAAGATCGAGCGGAGCGACGTGCTCAACTTCTTCGAGTACGAGAAGGTGCGGGCGGAGATGCGGGCCAGGATCATCGAGCTGAAGCGGATCCGCCGCGTCACGGTGGGGCGGCATCTCTCGTTCGTGTTCGAGAACCGCGACACCGTCCTCTTCCAGATCCAGGAGATGTGCCGAGTCGAGCGCATCACCGACGAGGCCAAGATCCAGGACGAGATCGACGTCTACAACGCGCTCCTCCCCGCCCCGAACGAGCTCAGCGCCAGCCTCTTCATCGAGATCACCGAGAAGGAGGAGATCCAGCCCGTCCTCGATCGCTTCATGGGCATCGACCTCGGGCCGACGGTGTGGATGCAGGTAGGCAAGGAGTTTGCGGTGCCGGGGGCGTTCGAGCCCGGCCATTCCGACGAAGACAAGGGCAAGCTCTCCGCGGTCCACTTCGTCCGCTTCCCGTTCTCTCCGGAGGCCGCGCGGGCCTTCGCGGGCTCTCCCGTGTCCCTCGTGGTCGACCACCCGGCCGAGCGCGGGCGCGTCGAGCTGTCGCCCGAGACGAAGGCCCAGCTCCTCCTGGATCTCGCCGGCTGACAGACGAAGGCCGGACGAGGCGTCTGCCCCGCCCGGCCCTGGATGATTTCGCCGGCCCTTCCGCGGCTCAGCTGCTGCGCTTCATCACTTCGAAGAGCAGATAGTAGATCACGGTGAGGATGAAGCCAGCCCACAGCGTGCCCTTGACGGTGGCGAGTGGCTTGGTCGTCGGCTTGCCCGGCGCCACCATGAGGGCGTTCAGCTCGATGAGGAGAAGAATGACGAGGGCGATGAGCCAGAAGGCGGCTCCCGAGCCGGGCATGGTGACGGGCATATGGCTTGCCGCCCCCATCATGAACAGCATGGGGATGGAGAGCAGGGTGTTCGTGCGCGAGGCGAGTCCCCCTCGGGCGCCTGCGGGCGCCGCCGCGGGGTTGGCGGGGCGTCCCGCCGCAGTGTCCACCGCGTTCTGGATGACGATCTTCTGCTTGGGATGAATCACGAACCAGACGTTGAACCACATGACGCTGCCGATGAGGCCGCCGAGGAAGATGATCCAGGTCTGAGGATCGGAGAAAGTGCGCTTGGGAATCCACCAGTAGCCGAGATACGTCCAGCCGGACAGGAACGTAATCATGGCGCCCCAGCGAAACCACCACATGGCGCGGGGAAGGAGCTTCTGCTGGGCGCCGCTGCGGACGGGCGCTTCCGTTTCGGCGAAGAAGGGAGTCTGGACGAAGTTGAAATAGTAGAGGAGGCCGATCCAGGTGATGCCTGACAGGAAGTGAATCCACCGCAGCAGGAACAGGAAGCCTGATTCGCTCATCAGTGCCATTGAACCCTCCTTTGGAGAGGACTGCGGTTCAGGCCCTACCTACCGTCACTCGTCGTCTTCGTCGTCGTCGAGGTCCTCGTCGTCCTCCTCCTCATCATCGTCGAGGTCGTCATCGTCTTCGTCGTCTAGCTCGTCGTCGTCGAGGTCGTCGTCCTCGTCGTCGTCCTCCTCCTCGTCGTCGTCCTCGTCGAGATCGTCGAGGTCGTCCAGATCCTCGTCCTCGTCGTCCTCGTCGTGCTCCTCCTCCTCGTCATCCTGCGCGAGCAGCACGACATCCTCGTCCTCGTTCCACGGCCGAGTGCCAAGCCACGTCATTTGGTGCTCCTCCGGACTATTCCCGCCGAAAATTTCAGCGACGGGAGTTATTGCTGATGGTCGTTGTCGGCCGGGATTATAGCAAAGCGATTTTCGTGTCAACCCGATTTTCGGAGGCAGAGCTCCGACGGGCGCGCGGGGGCACGGCGGGGTTCGAGCGGACGGCGGGTGGACGACGTGCGCCCTCGCGAGGGTGGCGGCGGCCGACCGACCTGAGCGCTCAATCGCCCGTCCACAA
>DATGCY010000081.1:0-21674 GCA_035311385.1 Candidatus Methylomirabilota bacterium | reverse complement strand
CCACCGTGAGCACCAAGATCATCACCAAGAACGGCACGGAAGTCCCGGTGGACTACCGCCTCTTCAAGAAGGGTGACCGCTGGATGATCTACGACGTGAACATCGAGGGCATCAGCCTCGTGTCCAACTACCGGACGCAGTTCAACAAGATCATCCAGACCAATGGCTACAACGCCCTCGTCGAGCGCATGAAGACCAAGCAAAACGAGTTCCTCGAAGAGAGCAGCGGCAAGCGTAAAGCCCAGCAGTAGCGTGTCCGAGGCCCGCGCCGGCGTCCTCCGCGAAGCCGGCGCGGGGCACTGATCGGCCTCGTTGCGCTGTCTGTCTTCAAGGCGCACCCATCGGGTCAACGCGACGTCACGTCCTCCCGAGACTACGGAACCGCTCAGGGCTGTGGTAAGCTGATGCGTCAAAATCAACCAGACTGGGGAGGTCCACGTGGGATCAGTACGCGTCGCCATCGTTGGAGTCGGGAACTGCGCCTCGGCCCTCGTGCAGGGCGTCCACTACTACAGGCACGCGCCTGACGACGGCTTCATTCCGGGGCTCATGCGGCCTCGCCTCGCCGACTATCACGTGGGCGACATCGAGTTCTCCGCCGCCTTCGACGTGGACGCCAACAAGGTGGGCCTCGACCTCTCGGAGGCGATCTGGGCCAAGCCCAACAACACCGTGCGCTTCGGGGAGGTGCCGCATCTCGACGTGCCGGTCCAGCGTGGCATGACGCACGACGGTCTCGGCCACTACCTTTCCCAGATCATCACCAAAGCCCCCGGCCCCACCGTGGACATCGCGGGCATCCTCCGCGAGACCCGCACCGACGTGGTGGTCAACTTCCTGCCCGTGGGCAGCGAGATGGCGACCAAGTGGTACGTGGAGCAGATCCTCGACGCGGGCTGCGGCTTCGTCAACTGCATTCCCGTGTTCATCGCCCGCGAGGAGTACTGGCGGCGGCGCTTCGAGGAGCGCGGCCTGCCCATCGTGGGCGACGACGTGAAGTCGCAGGTGGGCGCCACCATCGTGCACCGCGTCCTGACCAAGCTCTTCATGGACCGCGGCGTGCACATGGAGCACACCAGCCAGCTCAACGTGGGCGGCAACACCGACTTCCTCAACATGCTCGAGCGGTCCCGGCTCGCCTCCAAGAAGATCTCCAAGACGGACGCCGTCCGCTCCCAGCTCGCCCACGAGATGGCCCCGGAGGACATCCACATCGGGCCCAGCGACTACGTGCCCTGGCTCAACGACCGCAAGTGGGCCCACATCCGGCTCGAGGGCCGCTCCTTCGGCGACCAGCCTATCAATGTCGAGATCAAGCTCGAGGTGTGGGACTCGCCGAACTCCGCGGGGGTGGTCATCGACGCCATCCGCTCCTGCAAGATCGCCATGGATCGCGGGCTGAAGGGTGCCCTCTTCGCGCCCTCGGCGTACCTGATGAAGTCGCCGCCCGAGCAGTGGTCGGATGAGACGGCTCGCGTGCGGCTGGAGCGTTTCATCGACGGCGGGGTGTAGCCGGATTCTCATCCGGTTCTACAGGTCGCGCGGGGCCCGGATGATAGACTTGGCCGAGCGCATGGTCGCCATCGGATGATCGTCATATCGCGTACGGGTCGGCTTCTGCGGCGCCTCGTGCGGCTCTCCTGTCGCCGCCCGGTGGTGACCACTGTCATCTCCCTCCTCCTCGCGGTGGCGGGAGCGACCTACACTGTCCGCACCCTCACCTTCGGCACCTCGGGCCGCGACCTCCTCCCTCGGGATGCCGGCTATATCGTCCGCTACAATCAGTACGCGCAGGAGTTCGGCGAGCTCGAGGACATCGTCATCGTCATCGAGGCGCGCACCTTCGAGGCGGCCAAGGCCTACGCGGCCCGCCTCGTGCACGAGCTCCGGAACTCGCCCATCAAGTTCCCCCGCGTCACCTACCGCGTCGACCCCCAGCGCTTCGAGGGCCGCCACCTCCTCTACTTGCCCACCGAGCAGCTCAAGGAAGTGCGGGATCGCATCTTCGACTACCAGGAGTTCATGGAGAGTTTCGCGGGCGACCCGAGCCTGGCCCGGCTCGTGGAGGGCGCCAACGCGGCCATGGCCTCTGCCTTCGTGTCGAATCTCTTCGACCTCGGCCTCGAGAAGGGCGGCGGAGAGAACACCAAGTTCCTCCAGGTGGTGCTGGAGCAGATCGGAGACCGGCTGGACCGGCCCATGCCCTACCGCTCGCCCTGGGGCACCCTCTTCTCGCTCGGGGAGCGGCCACCCGAGGCGGGCTATTTCCTCTCCGAGGACAAGAGCCTGCTCTTCGCGCTCGTGGAGACGCCCAAGAGCGACAAGGGCAGCTTCATGGGCAATCGCCGCGCCATCGAGGTGATCCGCGGCGTCATCGCGGACCTCAAGCCCGACTTTCCCAACGTGCAGGCGGGGGTGACGGGCGGCCCCACCCTCTCCAACGACGAGATGGTGGCGGCCTTCGAAGACAGCAGTGTGGCCACCGTGCTCGCCTTTGCCCTGACCCTGCTCGTGATGCTGCTGGCCTTCTGGCGCGTGGGCAAGCCGCTTCTGATGCTGGGCGTGCTCGCCGTCACCCTCTGCTGGTCCATGGGCATCATCACCCTGACCGTGGGCCACCTGACCATCTTCTCGGTGATGTTCATCTCCATCGTGATCGGCATCGGCATCGACTACGGCATCTATTTCCTCTTCCGGTACGAGGAGGAGATCTTCCTCGGGCGCAATCTCAAGGAGGCCCTCCAGCTCACGGCGGCCCGCACGGGGCCGGGCATGCTCATCGGGGCCCTCACTGCGGGCGTGACCTTCTACGTGCTCATGCTCACGGACTTCCGCGGCATCCAGGAGCTCGGGTTCATCGCGGGCACGGCCATTCTCATGGCCTGGCTCGGCATGATGACGCTCTTCCCCGCTCTTCTCGCGATCGTGGATAGCCATCATGCGGCGCGGCCGCGCAATCAGGCGCCGCGCGCGCATGCCCTTGAGCGGATGCACGTGCCCGTGCTCGACCGCATCACGGGCTACCCGAAGACCGTCCTCATCGTGGCCGGCCTCGGTACCCTCGCCTCCCTCGTGGCCATTCCCTGGATTACCTTCGACTACAACCTGCTCAACCTCCAGGCCAAAGGTACGGAGTCGGTGGTCTGGGAGAAGCGCATTCTCGCCGCCACGGGGCGCTCGGGTTTCAACGGACTCGCCTCGGCGAAGACTCTCGAGGAACTGCGGCGGAAGCAGGAGGCCTTTGAGAAGTTGCCTTCCGTCTCCGACGTCGACTCCGTCCTGCGCGTGATCCCCGACAACCAGGCGGAGAAGATCGCCATCGTCAAGACCTTCGAACCGATCGTGTCCCCCGTGCGCGTGGGGCGCTCGAGCCCGGTGGACATCGACCGGCTCCTGCGCGCCCTCGGCGAGCTCGAGCGACGGCTCGACATCTTCGCCACCGAGGGGGGAGACAAGCTCCCCGCGGATCTCAAGGATCTGCGCGCCAAGACCAAGGCACTCATCAAGAAGCTGCGCACGGCGGACCGGGAGGTGGCGGAGCCCGCCCTCACCCACCTCCAGTCTCAGCTCTACCGCGACTTCACCAGCAAGTTCTTCGACCTGCAACGCAACCTGAATCCGCGCCCCGTCGGGCTCGCCGACGTCCCGGAGGAGCTCCAGCGCAAGTTCATCGGCAGCCGCGGGGACTTCCTCATTCAGATCCATCCCAGGGTCGACATCTGGGAGCGCGAGGGGGCGCGAACCTTCGTGCAGGAGCTGCGCTCCGTGGATCCCAACGTGACGGGCGCACCCATCATCACCTACGAGGCCATCGGGTACATGGAGCGCGCCTACTACCAGGGCACCCTCTATGCTTTCGCGGCGGTGGGGGTGCTCTCCTACCTGATGATCCGGCGCGTGCGCGAGACCCTCCTCGCCCTCTTGCCTCTGGTGCTCGCGCTCTTGTGGACCATCGGGCTCATGCGCGTCTTCGGCATCCAGTTCAACATGGCCAACGTGTGGGGCCTGCCCTTGATCATCGGCGCCGCCGCGGAATTCGGCCTCAACATGATGCTGCGCTACCTCGAGGGCCGCGATCACGGAGGCCCGCTCGTCGCGCGCAGCACGGTGATGGGCGTCGCGCTGAGCGGGGTGAGCACCATGGTGGGTTTCGGTAGCCTCTTGATCGCCCGCCATCAGGGCATCTACAGCCTGGGCCTGCTCCTCACCCTGGGCTCGGCCTGCGGTCTCTTCGCCGCCCTCGTCGTTCTCCCCGTCATCCTCCGTCTCATCACAAAGCGCGTCGTCGAGCCGGCTGCATCAGCCGTAGCACGCTCCACCGCCGCCTAGCACCGACCGCCGATAAGGTCCATCTGCGTCTACTCAGCCCCTCGTCTCGCTTCGGCGAGGGGCCGCCGCTCAACTCGAGCGGCGGAGCGCCCTCGCCTGCGCGTGCAAGAATGTCCACTTTCGAGCGCCGGCTTTGCCGGCGCCATCGAGGGGGGAGGTTCGGAAGGGGAGCGCAGCCCCCCTCCGAGATCAGAAGGCGTCGGGGGCGGCGGCGATTCTTTCCAGGTCCGCGTGAGTGTAGGAGCCGAGGCTGCGGAAATCGAGGTCGGTGTAGTTCTTGATCCAGCGTAGGGCGACCTTGACCGACTTGCGGTAGCGGGCTTCGGTCTCCGGGTCCTTCCTCGGCAGGAGTCGGAGGATGTCCTCGACTTCCTCCGCGAGGAGTCGCTTGACCATGGCGAAGTCATGGACCCGCGAGGGATCCGCGGAGTCCTTCGCGTGGTGGCGAATGCGCTGGGCGATTTGGGCGACCGACATGCGCCCGGTGGCCAGATCTTCCATGAGTGCGGGATGCACGCCGGGCTTGCCGGCGAGGCTGTCGATGCCCTTGGCGCCGCGGCCGCCCAGCCAACCCTCGACGTACTCGATGACCATGCGCGCGTTGCGCCGCGTCCCCTCCACGGTGATGGGGCCCGCCGGCACCTCGATCTTCACCGGATAGTTGGCGGGATCGGCCATGGCCGCGGTGGGCTTCTGCCCGGCGGCCACGGCCTCCTTGAAAGGATCGCCCGCCGTCTTCATGTGGAAGATATGGGCGACCCAAGCGCGAATGAAGCCTTGCGCGGCCTCCCACTCTTTGTCGGCGCGAATGGCCTCCGCGGCGACGCGGTTCACCTCCGGATCGTTGCTGGGCAGGGCGGTGGCCATGCCGCCGATGGGCACCGCGCCGCGCTTGAGGCAGATCGCCACCAGCCGGCGGAAGATGTTGGCGAGAAACGGTGTGGTCTTGATGTCCACCCCGAAGCGGTCGGGCCAGACCGACCTCGGATCGGTCATGATGAACTCGAAGATGGAGGCCTTCAGATCCCAGCGGGCGGCGTTCAGGCCGGCCGCGTAGGGGCCGAGGGCGTAGAGCATCTCTTCCATGAGGAACACCGCGGGGAGCGACTCCACGAGGGGAATGCCGCGGATCACCGCCTGAGCGAGGAAGGGCAGATGCCGGCGGCTCGCGTCGAAGAAGTCGCGGTACCAGGCGACCTCCTCCGCGCTCTCCACCTTCGGCAGATAGAAGTAGATGCCCTGGCCCCGTCCCGACTGGGCGCGTCCCGCGTAGAAGAGAGTGAGCGCGATGCCCAGAATGGCGGCGGGCACGGGACGGCCGTCCACGGTCACCTCGGGCTCGTCCAGATGGAGGCCGCGCTCGCGGTGCATGAAAAAGGGCAACTCGCCGGGCGCGATCTGGTACGAGCGATTGCGTGCGGTGTCGGTGAAGGCGAGCTCCCGGTTCACCGCAGCGAGGCGGTTATGGGCGGCGCGCACGGTGTCGACCAGGCGATGGCCCGCGGAGTCCTCGTCGTCGTCGAGGTCACCCTCCGCGCGCTCGCCCTCGGGCCCCGGATTGAGCGCATTGATGAACATGCTGGTGATGGAGCATGGCCCGGAGATCTCGATGCCGGGACGCTTGAGGTCGTCCGGCACGGGCGGCACCTTCCAGTCCCCCGAGGTGGCGGCCGAAGGAGGCGGCGGGCCCGGCAGCGTTCCCTGTTCGAGGGCGCGCCGGAGCACGGCGTCCCGCTGCCGACGCAAGGCGTGCACCCGCGGCGTGAACTCATCGTGCATGGCGCTCAGGTAGGTGCAGAAGTCGGGGGTGAAGAGCTGCGCCGCCCCCTCCACGGGCCCTACGCGGACGCGCGTCGATGCGGTCATCTTAGGACTCCCGGATCGTCGAGGGGGAAGGCGCCAGCTTAGTCACTTGCACCAAGTTCGAATGCAAGGCGGGCCCGCCGCCGACGTCGGCGACCCGATCGTCGGTGATGGCGTTGACGCCGCGGCCGCCCGTCTGGTGCTTCGACCACCAGATGCCCTCGATCACCGTCACGCCGGGCCGTGTGTCGTCAGTGACGGTGGCGTGGAAGCGAGCCGCCCCGCGCTGGCTTCGCACCTCCACGAGATCGCCCTCGCCGATGCCGCGCGGGCGCGCGTCGTCCGGGTGAAGGAAGACCGACGGGCCGCGCTGGC
Source organism: Candidatus Methylomirabilota bacterium (assembly GCA_035311385.1). Lineage (GTDB taxonomy): Bacteria > Methylomirabilota > Methylomirabilia > Rokubacteriales > CSP1-6 > AR37. The sequence goes on along the minus strand of DATGCY010000081.1, from coordinate 15,167 downwards.
GCCGACGCATCTTGGCCGACTGGCTGAAGGACGAGTTCAGGAAGAACCGATTGGGGGGCACGATGCACTGGAGGGGAAAGTCTCGAGTCACCGCCGCGTTCTCCGGTCCTTCCACGAGCGGGGTCCACGTCGGCAGGGACGGCAGCCCCTCACGCGCGAAGGCCTCGGAGACGAATTCGACCTTGCCGGAAGGCGTGGGGGCGCCGTTCAGGAATGGCCGGTAGGGCCGCCCCACCACCAGGCGCACCGAGCGCTCCTCGCGGAGCCGCTCGTACGTGATGCCCGCCACCGAGGGATCGCCTGAGGCGAGAACCTCCCGGATGAGCGTGGGCTCGTCCTTGGCGAAATGCTGGTCGCGCAGGCCCAGGGCGTGGGCGAGGAGCCGCATCACCTGCCAGTTCGAGCGCGACTCTCCCTCCGGGGCCACCACGGGCTCCGCGAGTTGGAGATAGAGGTGGCCGAAGGACTTGTAGAGGTCCACGTGTTCCATCGAGGTGGTGGCGGGAAGCACGATGTCCGCGTAATCCGTGGTGTCGGTGAGGTGCTGCTCGTGCACCACCGTGAAAAGATCCTCGCGGCGCAGCCCCTGGAGCACGAGCTCCTGGTTGGGAGTGATGGACGCCGGGTTGGCGTTGTAGACGTAGAGCGCCCGCACGGGCGGGCTCAGCTTCGCATCGGTGAGGGCGCGCCCGAGCTTGATCATGTTGATGGTGCGCGGAGGTGGCGTGGGCATGAGATCGCGTCGCTCGAGGGCGGCCAGGTCGAGGCCGAAGGCGCGCGTGGAAGAGAGCAGCGCGCCCCCCGCGGGATGTGCGTAGGCTCCGGTGAGGGCAGGCAGGCAGGCGATGGCTCGGCATGTGGCGCCGCCGTTGTCGTGGCGCGAGAGCCCGATACCCACGCGGAGGAACGAGGCGCGGGTGGCGCCGTAGCGCCGCGCGAAGCTCACGATGCTCTCCGCGCTGAGCCCCGTGATGGCGGCCACGCGCTCCGGATCGTACTGCTTCACGTGACGGGCGAGCTCGTCGAAGCCGAGGCTGGCCCGCTGGACGTATTCGCGATCCACGAGCCCCTCGCCGATGAGCACGTACATCATGCCGAGGGCGAGGGCGCCGTCCGTGCCGGGGCGGGGCTGGAGATGGAGGTCGGCGCCCTTGGCCGTCTGCGTCCGGTACGGATCGATGCAGACGATGAAGGCGCCGCGGTGGCGGGCGCGCTTGACCAGCGACATCAGGTTGATGTGCGAGTAGCTCGCATTGATACCCCACAGCACCACGAGGTCCGCGTCCACCATCTGCTCAGCGTCGTTCCCCGCCACCGTGCCCACCGTGGCCGCCCACCCCGCGTACGCGGTCGTGATGCAGATGGTTCGGTCGAGTTGGGAGGCCCCGAGGGCATGGAAGAGCGGGTGTCCTGCCCAGAACTGGAGGAGGCCGAGGGTGCCACCGTAGGAGTAGGGCAGGATCGCTTCCCCGCCCCACTCCGCCATGATGCCGCGCCATCGGCGCGCGATCTCCTCGAGGGCGGCCTCCCAGCTGATGGGGGCAAAGCGGCCCTCGCCCTTGGCGCCCACGCGCCGGAGCGGCCTCAGCACGCGGGTGGGCGCGTAGAGACGCTCCGCGTAGTCGTGCACCTTGCCGCACACAACGCCCTGGGTGAAGGGGTGGCCCGCCTCGCCGGCGACGGCGGTGACGCGCCCGTCTTCCACGGTGACGGACAGCGCGCACTGGGACGGGCAATCGTGAGGGCACACGGAGGGAAGGGTCTCGAGCATCGGGGCAACAGAGTAGCACAGTTGGGTGAAAGCCCCGGCCCGGTCAAAAGGACCGAATCGACTGGCCAATTTCACATCGGGCGCCGGGAACTCGAAGGCTGCGCCGCAGGTTTGTCCGGCGTACACTCAGCTTCCTACACGCTAACGCGGAGGCTGTCATGACCACCACAACCTGGCGAAAGCTCGTGGGCTTCCTCCTGGCCCTCCTGATCGTGCCGACACTCGCCCTGGCCGATGGGGGTGGCGGTGGAGGTGGGGGCGGCGGTGGTGGGGGCGGGGGCGGCGGCGGGCGCGATGCGCTGACCAAGACGGAGGATCCCGACTACGCCTCGGCGGTGCAGGCCATCGACGCCAAGCAGTACGCGCGAGCGATTCCCTTGCTCGAGAACGTGGTGAAACGCGATCCGTCGAATGCCGACGCCTACAACTGGCTCGGCTACGCCACGCGCAAGAACGGCGATCCCAAGGCGGCCATCCCCCTCTACGAGAAGGCGCTGGCCATCGACCCCAAGCACCTGGGCGCTCACGAGTACATCGGCGAGGCATATCTGCAGCTCGACGATCTCGCCAACGCCAAGGAGCATCTGAAGCGGCTCGACAAGCTCTGCTTCTTCAGCTGCGAGCAGTACCGCGACCTCAAGAAGGCGGTGGAGGCGTACGAGAAGAGCAACGGTAAGGTGAAGCCGACCGCCGCCTCCAACTGACTTCGCCCCTCGTCGCCACTCCGCGCCCGGTGCCGGCCCATTCCGGCCCGGGCGCTCGCTTTTTTGTGGTTCGCACGAAATCCTGGGGGTAGCCAGCCACCACCGCGGGTATAGTGCTCAGATGCCCGGGCGGGTCGCGCGGCTGAATCCTTTCAAGACGAAGGCGGCGCAGCGACTCGCGCTGCTCTTCGGCATCGTCTACTTCGCGCAGGGCATGTGGTATCTGCCCAACCAGACCATCACCATCTCTCTCAAGGACGCTGGCCTGTCCGCGGGACAGATCGCCACCTTCTTCGCCATCACCGTGGTCCCCTGGCTGATCAAGCCCGTGTACGGGCTCCTCTCCGACTTCGTGCCGATCTTCGGCTATCACCGCAAGAGCTATCTCCTCCTCACCTCGGGCACGGCGGCGGTGGCCGGCTTTCTCCTTGCGCTGATGGGGGAGCACTCCTATGCCAACATGGCCACGCTCTTCACCCTCATGGCGCTTGGGCTGGCCTTCACCGACGTGCTCGTGGACGCCCTCATGGTGGAGAACGGCAAGCCCCTGGGGCTCACCGGCGCCTTCCAATCCGTGCAGTGGGGCGCCATCATCCTCGCCTCCGTCCTCGTGGGGGAAATCGGCGGTTACCTCGCGCACCACCGCAAGCTGCACGCGGCCTTCTTCCTCTCCGCGTGCTTTCCCCTGCTCTCTCTGGTGATGTCCACCTTCTTCGTGCACGAGGCGCCTGCTCGCGGCGATCGCGGGAGCTTCCGGGAGACGTGGCGGGCCATCCGCTCCGCCCTCCGCGAGCGCGAGACCTGGCTGGTGGCCGGCTTCATCTTCTTCTGGACCTTTAGCCCATCTTTCGGGCCGGCCTTCCTTTTCTACCAGACCGACACCTTGCGCTTCGACCAGCAGTTCATCGGGCACCTGGGCGCGCTCTCCTCGCTGGCGGGGGTGGTGGGCGCCTTCATCTATGCGCCGCTGTCCCGTCGCGTCCCCCTGCGCCGGCTCATCAACCTCTCCATCGGCATCGCCACCGCGAGCACGATCGCCTATCTCCTCTATCGCGACCGGACGTCCGCTCTCGTCATCGACACGTTCTTCGGCTGCATCGGCATGATCACCCGACTGTCCATCCTCGATCTGGCCGCCAAGTCGTGCCCGCGCCATGTGGAGGCGACCTTCTTCGCCTTTCTCATGTCCGTGTACAACGGGGGCACGCAGATCTCGGAGAACGTGGGCGCCCGTCTCTATGACAGCTACGGCTACACCACCCTCGTCCTCATCTCGACCATCACGACGGCGGCGGTGTGGCTGCTCGTGCCGTTCGTCCGCATCGATCGCATCGAGTCCCGGGCCCGCCACGCCGCGATGCCGCCGACCTGATGCGGCTGCTCCGGCTCGGCCTCCTCCTCGCAGGAGCGGCGCTCTTCGTCTGGCTCGTGGTCAGCATCGGTCCCGGCGCCGTGGTGCAGGCCTTCCGTGATCTCTCGTGGCGCCTCCTCGTCATTCTGGTTTTTCCCTTCGGCATGACCACGCTCCTCGACACCCTGGGCTGGCGCTACGCCTTTAGGCGAAACGCGGTGCCCTTTCCTCCCCTTCTCGCCGCGCGGCTTGCCGGGGAAGCCTTCAACCTCACCACCCCCACGGCTTCTGTAGGCGGCGAGGCGGTGAAGGCGTGGCTGGTGAGACCGTGGACACCGCTCACGGAGAGCCTTCCCTCCGTGATCATCGCCAAGACCACCATCGTGATCGGTCAGGCACTCTTTCTCGTGATCGGACTGGCGGCGGCGGGAATGGCCCTGCCCTCGGACTCCCTCGTCATCCGTGGCATGCGGTGGCTGCTCGTGGTGCAGCTCCTCGCCGTGAGCGGCTTCGTGGTGGTGCAGGCGGCGGGAACCCTGCGGGGCAGCACGCGATGGCTCCGGAGGATCGGGTGGCTCTCCGACCGCCCCCTCGAAGCGCTCGGCCAGATCAACGACGAGCTCGCGCATTTCTACCGGCGCGAGCCCGGCCGCCTCACCCTGTCGATCCTCTACCACTTCCTCGCCTGGCTGATCGGGGTGCTGGAGCCGTGGCTGATCCTGCGCTGGATCGGTCTCCCCGTCTCCCTCGCCGAGGCGACCGCCATCGAGGCCTTCAGCACGGGGATCCGCTTCGCGGCATTCCTCGTCCCCGGCTATCTGGGCGCGCTAGAGGCGGGCCACATGGCCATCTTCGCCGCTCTCGGCCTGGGCGCGCCGGCGGGGCTGTCGTTCACGTTGATCCGCCGCGTGCGCGAACTGGCCTGGACGGGCCTGGGCTTCCTCCTCCTGATCCCGTTGCGAGCCCAGGCGCCCACGTCACGCCAGACCTCCAGCTGATCGCGGAGGACAGCCGGAACGGTTTCACGAGCGCCGCACGCGCGACGGGGTCGGGTGACGGCGGAGGCGGGGGAGCGCCCCGGCGGAGTGGGACCCCCGAAGCCTGTGCGCCGCCCGCAGGGCGAGAGGGTGACGCAGCGGGAGCGCTCCCCGCCCCCCGACGGGCCCCGCCCCGGCTCGCAGCGCTACGCGTTCGACGCGGCCGCGAGATGCTCGGCGATCACGCGGACAGCAATCTCCACCGCTCGCACGCCGAGGCCGGGATCCATGCTCGGCTGGTCGAGTCCCGAGGCGGCGACCATGGCGGGAGAGAGCGGCACGTGCATGAAGCCCGCAATGGTACGGCGGCCTCCGGTGGCGATGGTGTGCAACGTGGCGTAGAGCGTCTGGTTGCAGAGATAGGTGCCGGCGGTGTTCGAGAGATAGCCGGGGATGTCTTCACGGGCGAGCACGTCGAGGATGGCGGCCAGGGGCAGCGTGGAGAAATAGGCGGCGGGCCCGTCGACTGCGCACGGCTCGCCGTTGGCCTGATACCCCGCGTTGTCGGCGAGCTCGTAGTCCATCACATTCACGGCCACGCGCTCGAGGGCGAGGCGGGCACGCCCCGCGGCGAGGCCCACGTGGAGCACGGCCTGCGGCGCGAGCTCGTCGAGGAGGCGCGCGGCCGCACGGGCCGCCTCCATGTGATGCACGGGCAGGATGGCCGTGCGCACGGTCTGCCCTGCGATAACCTTCCCGTCCACCGTTTTGGCGATCTCCTCCGAGGGATTGGAGGGATGTCCGCCGAAGGGCTCGAATCCCGTGACAACGATCATGGTTCTTTCTCCCAGATCATGATTCATCCTCGCGCTCGCCTCGCTCAGTGCGCTCCACCATCTGCCGGGCTGTCTCGTAGCTCTTCTTGAGCCACGACAGCGTGCGCCCCGCTCCGCGCAGGCCCTCGACATGGCATACGACCCAGCCCTTCCCGCCCATGCGCGGGTGCGGAGTAAACATGCCGGAGTCGATGGCCCGCCGCTGATCCTCTCGTCCGAGGCGCACCCAGAGGTCGGTGTCCTTGGCCCGCAGGGGAAAGCAGGCGAAGAGCCGCGGCCCCACGAAGTAGCCCCAGCGTCCGAACATGGGCGTGATCTTCACCTGCGGCCACGCGCCGAGGATCTCGTTGAGGGCGCCCGCGGTGCCCGTACCTCCGCGGGCGAGGCTGCGGCGCGTGCGCCGCCCCCCGCCCAGCCCGCGAACGCGGCGCGGGCGCGTTATGGCCAGACCTGCTTTCGGCTACAGCACGGCCAGCTGCTGCTCATTGGCAGCGTCTACGGCAGCCAGCGAAGTTGGAACATCACTGGGCCTCCAAACCCCAATGCGCTCGCGCCGCTCCGCATGCCCGATCCAGTCATCTCGTCTCCACTCACCTGCAACTCGGCGGTGAACGCTCTTCGGCGATCTTGGAGGCGGAATAAGTCACCATTGGCGCAATAGCATAGGCCAGACCTGGGAACCACGGAAGCGCCAGTGGCCCTTGGCGCTCATCGGGGAGGCGCTGAGGCCGTCCGCCGCAACGAGATGGCGCGACCTGCAATGGCACCATTCATCTCGTCGCCGCTGATCGTGAGCTCGACGTACGACGAGCCTCGCACCCGCTTGAATCGCAGAACGTCGCCCGAGATGGCGCCGTCGATGGGACCGCTCGAGCCCGTGCTTTGATCCGGCCTGACGCGAATCGACCCGCTGATCTTCCCGCCTTCCTGTTTCAGGTCCAGCCACACTTCCTGTGCCGAATCCCCCATGATGGTCCCTTACCAGTTCCCCGTCACATCCACCGTCACCAGTGTCCGGTCAATCCAGTCCTTCTGCGCACAACCGCTCGCGAACACAAGGGCTACACCGATGACGACCCAAGCTGTTCCATGCGCCCCTTTCCTCTGCGGGATGGTAGCGTACCGGGTGGAACTCCTCCAGAGGGGCGAAGGTGGTCCTCTACCGGACTCTGCCTTATCGACGGAGTCCGCGCTTCAGGACGAGAGCAAGCCCACGAAGGGAATGACCAACAGCGAGGGCCAGACTTGCGTGTAGGCGAAGCGCGCAGGCTCGAAGACTTGCCGGACCACTGGTCGTAGTCGCGGCGCCGCGCCTTCGTGTGACTGGACCCCATCATCACGGAAGATCTTCTCGTCTTGCACCTCGTACACGGCCATGGAGCCTCTCTGAGGATTGCTTCACTCTAGCGCTTCCCGCCCGCGAGCCGCCGCGCCCCGGGCAGGCGACGGAGCCAGAGCATGCAGCCGAGCCCGAGCACGCCGCCCGCGCCCAGCACGGAGAAGGCCCAGCCCCACCCGGCCGCCCCCGCGCTCCGGCCGCCATACAGATCGAGCACGCGCCCAAAGACGATCGGCGCCACCGCCCCCGCGCCGAATCCGAGCAGCGAGCGCACGGCCAGCGCCGAGCCGAGGCGCTCCGGCTTCACCGTCTCCGTGATACCGGTGGAGTATACCGGCGAATCGCCGAGCGCGGAGAAGCCGTAGACGCTTCCCACGACCACGATGAGAAGCAACGGCGCCGCGAGCATCCAGCCGAAGGCGAACGAGCACGCGCTGCTCACCAGCATCATGCCTGCGATCACCGCGGTGCGTCCCCACCGGTCCGACAGCGCGCCGCCCGTCGCTGACGCGAAGATGCCCATTACGTGGAAGATCGCCGAGAGCGAGGCGCCGAGGCCCGCCGCCCGCTCGAGGGTGGCGCCGTGGACGGCGAGGGCGGCCGCCACGAAAGCGGGAGTCCACGCCCACATGCCGAGCAGCTCCCACGAGTGGAACACGTAGCCCCAGATCATGAGCTGGGCCGGCCGGTTGCCGGACAGATCCGTGTCGAACATCCGCCGCGCCGGCGCGGGTGCTCTCGGGCGCGGCGCGCGAGCGCCATGGAAGAGCACGAGCGAGAGCGCGAAGCAGAGGACCGGTCCCAGGGCAAGCACGAAGAGCGCGGCCCGCCATCCCAGACGCGCCACCACCGCGCCGCCCACCACCAGGGCGAGCACGTAGCCGAGAGATGACGCAGCGAGGAACCAGCCCATGGCCCGGCCGCGCCGCACCGGCTCGAAGCGCTCGGCGAGCAGCATGATGCCCGGCGTGTAGATACCGGCCACGGCCACCGCCACCGCCCCGAACAGGACCAGCGCAGAGAGATGACCGTAGGCAAGCGCCGGGATGAGCAGCGAGACGCCGGCGGTGAGACCGGCCGAGACGATGAAGATGAGACGCGGGTCGACGTGGTCGGCGAGGGCAGAGACAACAACCAACGCCAGCGCAGTGCCGAGCTGATAGGCCGACGAGATGGAGCCCGCCGCCGTCGAGGAGAGTCCCCACTCCCGCTGCACCACGGCGAGGACGGCGGGATACGCCATGGCCATGGTCGAGCCGGCGGCGCGAGCCGCACAGAGGCCGACGAGCCAACCCGCGTCGCCCCACCGCGTCTCGCTCAGGTCACGGCTCCCGCGCGATGGGCGTGGCGTCAGTGAGAAGGGCGGCTACGGGAAGTGGTAGCGGGAGATGTGCAGGTGGACGTTGTTGCCGGCCTCGGGCTTGAGGGTAATCTCACTCGCTCCCGAGAACATCACCGCGTCGATCTTCTTGAGCCGATCCGCGAGGGCGCCCATCTCCGGTGCCACCATGGACAGCGCAGCCATCCCGAGGGTGCCACCCACCTCGCTGGCGGGCACCATGAGGAGGGTGCCGCCGCCCGACCAGCCGAGCATGCTACGCGGGCCGTCGTTCACCGCGACCTCGGGCAGTCCGAAGATCTGGTGATAGGTCTTCGCTGTATCCTGCGGCTCGCGGCAGCCGATGACGAGGCGCTTGAAGCGCACGGGCGACTCCGCGTGGGCGTCCCCCGGCGGCGGGGTGGCCAGCTCCACGAGTACGCCATGGCACGCGTTCGGATGGAGGAAGGCAATGCGTCCGGCCAGGCCCTGACGTGGCCTCTCGTCGAGGAGGGGCACGCCTTGCGCCTTCAGTGCCCCCAGGTCGGCGTCGATGCTGGGCGTCTCCAGGCACAGGTGGTGGAGTCCCTCGCCGCGCTTGGCGAGGAAGCGCGCCACGCCGGTGTCACCACGCGTGGGCTCGAGGAGTTCGACCTCGCTGTGGCCCGCGGCCAGGAGGGCCGCCCGCACGCCCTGATCGGGAAGCTCCGCCTCGCGGACCAGCGGCAGCCCCAAGGCGTCGCGCCAGAATGCGTACGCTCTCGCCAGGCTCTGAACCACGATGCCGACGTGGTGGATGTTCTTGACCATGGATCGCCTCAGTCACGGCTCAGCGGTCAGACGGCGCTGACTCGTTGCGACGTACCAACCTAGCCGAGGCCCCCCGCCATTGCAAGCGCTTTCCCCTCGACAGGCGCACTCACGCCGCGGCGAAGAGCTTGCGGAACGACGACCAGCGCACGGGGGCGATTTTGGCGAGGCCTGCGGCTTCCCTCACGTGCGCGTCGGACTTGAGTCCTACGAGAGCGGTGCCCACCCCCGGGGTGGATCGAACGAACTGGAGCGCCCGCTGGGCGTCGGTGGCGAGTCCCGGCATCACCTCGGCGAGCACGGGAGGGAGGTTCCGCACGAGCTGGCCCTGGTAGATGGACGCGGAGGTCATGACGTACACGTCGAGCTTGCGCGCGGCCTCGAGGAGCGACACGGGCTCGCGCTCGCCCGGCTGCGTCGGAGCCGTGAAGGCCTCCGTCATGGCGAGGTTGTAGGGAAGCTGGACGACGCGGAAGTGATGGTCGCGTCCCGCAATCTCCTCGGCCAGGGCGAAGAGGTCGGGGAGCGAGAGGGCGCCACGCTCCGAGGGCGGCTGGCGGAAACCACCCCATGTCGCGGTGCCATACACACCGATCCGCCCGTCGCCCGCCGCCCGCTCCAGGAACTCGAAAGCTTCACGTAGGCGGCGACGGAAGATCGGGCGAGGAATCTCCCCGAGCTGCGTTTCGGGATTGTGGAGGTAGTAGACGTCGATGGTCTCCACGGCGAGGTTCGTCCGGCTCCGCTCGATCTGATCGTCGAGGTAGCGCGGGGTCATGCAGTGGCTGCCCCCCACCACATCGCCCGCGCCGAGGAGACCCGGAGGCGGCGGGCCATCGAAGGGAAGGAAGCCGCCCTTGGTCGCCACGACCACCGCTTCGCGCGCGAGGCGTCCCGATCCCACCACGCGCGCGAGGACCCGGCCCACCGCGCGCTCGCTTCGCTGGCGGCGGTAATTGATGGCGGAGTCGACGACGTTGAGGCCGGAAAGGAGCGCGCCCTCCACCGCGGCCTCGTAGAGGGCATCGGTGGCGTCGTCGTCGGGCCCGAGATAGGTGCCGATCCCCACCGAGGAGAGAGCGAGGCCTCGCCACTCGCGGAAGTGGCCGTTCTTGACCAGCGCGTCGAAGCCGCTGCGGTACGCCGTGGTGCCCGCCGCCGTCGTCGCGCCCTTGAGCATGACTGTCGCGGCTACTTGGGCTCGAGGACGGAGAAGCGGAGGATGCCCTCCGTGATGTGCCCGTCGACGGCGAGCACCTTGTAGCGGACGAGATAGGATCCGGGTCCGAGGTGCGCAAGGGGGAGCACGAGGCGGTCAGGCTTCTCGCCGCCGTCGACCGCGATGGGCAAGGCGACGGGCTGTCCCTTGTCCGTGGCGATGGTGACATGGCTCAGATGCTTCTCGAGCTTGCTGTTGAAGCGGAGGTAGACCTCGCGGGGCGCCTCCGTGAGCTGGGCCCCCTGCGCCGGCCGCGACTCGAGCACGAGCGCATGAGCGAAGGCGAGAGCGGGAGAGGAGACGAGGGCGACGGCGCCCAGCGCCGCCAGCGCGCGGAGCAGCCCCAGCATGTGGCTAGCGCCAGTCGTCGAGCACCAGGTCGTCCGGATGCTCGTGGTCGTCCTGCTTGCCCCGTTTCATGCGGACCATGGTGAAGTCGGGATGGTAGCCGCGCTCGAGGAGCGTCTGATACGCCGTCCAGTAGTACGTGTAGATGGGGACGACCACGCGCTGGAGCTGGGCGGCATGTGCCATGTCTTCCACCGCAGCGAGGAGCGCGTGCAGGTGCTCCGTCTTGCGCTGCCCGCTGTCCACGGCGAGAAACTTCACATAAGCGCTGCCGTGCGGCGCCTCGCTCACTCCGGGCATGTGCACGACGGCGAAGCCGATGACGTCGCGCCCCTTCTCGAGGAGCAAGGTGTCACCGAGGGCGAGACCGTCCACGATCTCCACTTCCTTGCTCAGGTCCATGCCACGCCAGATGCCGTTGGTGATGCGGCGCACTCGCTGCATCACCGCCTTCTTTTTCGCCTCCTCCAGTGACGAGTAGCGCCGCACGGCGAGGCCAGGCTTGGGCGGCCGCGTCGCCTGCACGATCTCCCGGCGGTCGAGCGGCTTGCCCGCGACCACGACGAGGCCCTTGGGACGATAGCCGAACTTCTGGTAGAGCATGATGTGCTTCGGGCTGTTGGGATACGTCGCCACGCCCTCGAGGGTCGCCTTGTTCTCCTCGAAGAAGCCCTGGCAGGCGGTGAGGAGCTGCTGGCCGATGTCCTGGTTCTGATAGTTGGTCAGCACGGCCACCGGCCCCACCAGTCCCACCGTGCCCCAGATCACCGCGAGGGCCGCGCCCACGATCTTGCCATCGCCCTCCTCGGCCACGAAGCAGCCCCATGGCTCCATGAGCCAGCGGTGATGGACGTACTGCGAGCCGCCGAAGACCTGACGCGGTCGCGTGCCCATCTGGCGCTCGAAGAAGTCGCCGAACGCTTGCTCGATGACGTCGCGCACCTTGGCGAGGTCGCCCTTGCGCACGCGACGGATCTTGATGAGTGGGGTACGTCCCTGGCTGTCCAGTCCCGGCCGGTCCACTGTCGCCCTCATGACTGGCTCGGGAGCCCCGCCAGCTCCTCCAGCAGCGTGATCACGCCCGAGTGGTCGAGTCCTCCCCTTCCCTTGACGCGCAGCGCGTTGAAGAGCTCCTGGACAATGGCCGTACATGGCAGAGGCACACCCAAGGCCCGCCCCGATTCCATGATCAGGCCCAGGTCCTTGAAGTGAAGGTCGATCTTGAAGCCGGGCTTGTACGTCCCCGCGACGTAGTTGGGCGTCTTCTGCTCCAGGCACTTCGAGCCGGCCAGGCCGCCGCCGAGGGCTTTCAGGGTCAATTCGCGATCGAGGCCCGCCTTCTTGGCGAGGGTGAGGGCTTCGCCGAGCGCGGTGAGGTTCACGGCCACGATGATCTGGTTGGCGAGCTTCGTGAATCCCCCCGCCCCCAGCGGCCCGAGGTGGGTGATGGTCTTGCCCAGGGTCTGGAAGATCGGGAGCGCTGCGTCGAAGTCGGCCTTCTCGCCGCCCACCATGATGCTGAGCGTGGCATCGATCGCGCCCTTCTCGCCACCCGACACCGGCGCGTCCAGCATGCGCACGCCCTTCGCGGTCAGCGCCTTGCCCACCTTCTGCGAGACGAGGGGCGAAATGGTCGACATGTCGAGAAACAGAAGACCCTTTCGCGCGCCTTCGATGATGCCGTCCATGCCGAGAGCGACTTCCTCCACCTCGGGCGAGTTGGGCAGCATGGTGATAAGGACCTCGGCCTGTGCCGCCACGTCCTTGGGCGACGAGCCACGCTTGGCCCCCGCCCCGACGAGCTCGTCGACAGGTCCCTGGCTCCGGCTGTGGACAATGACGGGTAAGCCCGCCTTGATCAGGTTCTTGGCCATGGGTCGCCCCATGATCCCGAGCCCAATCATTCCAATGGTTTGCGCCATGGTCATCCTCACGAGGGAAGGGATGGAGGGGCGACGTCAAACCCGCAACGCGTGAAGTAGCACAGGCTCGCGCGGCGAGTCAAGCCCGAAAGTCACGAAAACCCTCGAAATTTCGCGCTCTCCGCGAGGGATAGCCAGATCGTGGAGCCCCCGGCGCCTCTATCGCTCGCATAGTATACTGTCGCCCGAACCCCGGCCCGAACGGTCTCGATTAAGAAGCGCTCGGCACGGACGCGTTAGACTGCGACGGCTCACCCTGGGAGGCTCCACGTGCGACGATTCGAAGTTGCCTTGCCCGAAGATCTGGACGAGTGCCTGCGTTTCCTGGCCGATCGCGGTCCTGAATCCAAGCTTCTCGCGGGCGGCACCGATCTCCTGCCGCAGATGAAGAACGGCGTGACCACCCCCAAGCACGTCATCGACCTCACCGGCGTCGCGCGTGTGCACGTGCTGGAGAGCGAGGCGAAGGCCGGGCTGCGCATCGGCTCCGCGGTGCCGGCACGGCAGGTCGAGTTGGACGCGCGCGTGCGCAACGGCTATGCGGCCATCTCGGACGCCGCGGCGCTCATCGGTTCTGTGCAGGTGCGCAATCTCGCCTCGGTGGGCGGCAACCTCTGCAACGCCGCGCCGTCCGCCGACATGGCCCCGCCCCTGCTTGCTCTGGAGGCCCAGGCGGTGATCGCGGGTCCCAAGGGCGAGCGGCGCGTGCCGCTCTCGGATTTCTTCGCGGGCGTGCGCAAAACGGTCCTGGGTCCCGACGAACTCCTCGTGGAGATCGTCACGCCGCCGCCCGGCCCGCGCAGCGGCGGGAGCTACATCCGTCACACCCCGCGGCGAGAGCTCGACATCGCGGTGGTGGGCGTCGCCTCGCAAGTGACCCTGTCCAACGGCGTGTGCGCCAAGGCCCGCATCGCGCTGGCCGCGGTGGCCCCGACGCCCATCCGCGCCACTGCGGCGGAGGCGGCCCTCGAGGGCAAGGCCCTTACCCCCGAGTTGATCGACCGGGCGGCCGAGCTCGCCGTACAGAGCGCCAGGCCCATCAGCGATCAGCGCGGCTCCGCGGATTTCCGGCGGCATCTGGTTCGCGTCCTCACCCGTCGCACGCTCACCGCGGCGCTCGCCCGCGCGGGCGCCTGATCCCATTCGGAGGAACCGCCACGTGGCGAAACAGATCTTGAGCTCCACGATCAACGGCGAGGCCGTCGAGGTGCTCGTGCAGCCCTACGAGACGCTGCTCGACGCACTTCGAGAGAACCTCGGCCTCACTGGGCCCAAGGAGGGCTGCGGCACCGGCGACTGCGGCGCCTGCACCGTGCATCTCGATGGCAAGCCGGTGGCGAGCTGCCTCATGCTTGCCGTGCAGGCGCGCAGGCGTTCCGTCACCACCATCGAAGGCCTCAGCGACAACGGTGTCCTCCATCCGCTGCAGGACGCCTTCGTCCGCCACGGCGTGCCCCAGTGCGGCTTCTGCATCCCCGGCGTCCTCATGGCCGCGGCCGCCCTCCTCGCCGAGCATCCGAAGCCGAGCGAGGAGGAGATCCGCTACGGCATCGCGGGCAATCTCTGCCGATGCACGGGCTACACGAAGATGATCACCGCCATCACCGAGGCCGCCCAGGCGGCGGCCGCCCCCAGGAGCGCCTGACATGTCGACTATGAAGACCACGCGCGACGTCAAGGGAGTGGGGCTGTCGATTCCGCGTCCGGACGGGCCGGAGAAGGTCACGGGGCGCGTGCCGTACGTGGCGGACATCAAGCCGCGAGGCATGCTCCACGCCAAGCTGCTTCGCAGCCCGCACGCGCACGCCCGCATCGTGCGTATCGACACGAGCCGGGCCAAGGCGCTGCCCGGGGTGCGCGCGGTCATTACCGCCAAGGACATCCCCCAGCTCAAGAAGAAGGCGCCCACGCGTGCGCACGCCGTGCTCGCCATCGACCGCGTAGTCTTCGTGGGCCAGCCCGTGGCCGCGGTGGCCGCCGACGAGCTCGCCATCGCCGAGGAGGCCCTCGACCTGATCACCGTCGAGTATCAGATCCTGCCCTCGGCGGTGGATCCTCTCGCTTCCATGCAGCCGGGGGCGCCGCCCGTGGCCGAGGCGGGGACGGAGGCGGACACCAGCGAGGCCCTCGCCCACTCCGCGGTGGCCCTCGCCAAATCCGACACGGGACCAGCCAAGGCCGTCAACGTCTCCCAGCAGGCGCGCGTACAGCGGGGCGACGTAGCCAAGGGCTTCGCGGAGTCCGATCTCGTGATCGAGAACACGTACCGCGTGCCCATGGTCCACCAGGGCTACCTCGAGCCCCACGCCGTGCTCGCGGAGTGGGACACCAACGGTCTCCTTACTCTGTGGGCGAGCACACAGGGCTCCTTCAACACACGCTCCGAGGTCGCCGACGTCCTCGAGATCCCCGAGAACACCATCAAGGTCATCCCCGTGGAATGCGGGGGCGGCTTCGGCGGCAAGATCCGTGCGCTGTGCGAGCCCATCACCGCGGTGCTCGCCCGCGTCACCAAGCGCCCCGTCCGCTACGTGATGACCCGCCGCGAGGAGCTCGAGGCGGGCATGCCCGC